>QMUP01000169.1 GCA_003660635.1 Candidatus Wolframiiraptor sp. | reverse complement strand
GCAAGGTTCCAGTTGTTATCGGAGCGGGTCATGCGGGGACACGAGGTGTGATCGAGAGGGCGAAGTATGCTGAGGACATCGGGGCGGATGGCGTGATGGTGGTGCTCCCATATTACCATGTTCCAAGCGAGGAGGGGCTTTATCTGCATTACAAAAGTATTGGGGATGCAATTAACATAGGTCTAGTCATTTACAATAACCCTGATGTATCGAAAATTTACATCAAGCCTCATCTATTGAAGAGGATAGCGGAGGACGTCGATAACCTGGCCGCGGTTAAGGAAAATACCCCCTACGTGCCGACTCTCTATGAACATATCAAGACGATAGGAGATAAAGTGCCGATACTTCAGGGAAGGGGGGAATGGTGGTTCGCGGCGACAGCTTTCTTGGGTGTTAATGGATATGTATCACATTATGCGAATTTCATGCCAAAATTCTCGTTGGAGATGCTTAAAACCGGACTAACCGGCGACTTCAAGAAGCTGAGGGATCTCCTCCACAAATTAGACCCCTTCTTAAGATTCATATCTAAAATGCAGGATAAATACGGACCCAGCACGACGATACTTCCATATCCATATATGGATAACTACATCGAATTTAGTGTCACTAAGGTCTCAATGGATATTCTAGGATTACGCGGCGGATTTATGTGCCTCCCCCTCGTGAATATAAGTGAGGAAGACAGAAAAGAACTTGAAAAAGTACTGTTAAAAGATCTAGGCCTACAAAAGATCCGATGATTTCTCCTCCAAACACATCCCCGGACTTTCGGTCAACTCTCCTAACGTTATATATCTGCAAGTTGATAATCTTCCCGTAAGGTGGCATACTTGCCGATACAGATAGGCGTGGTCTCCAGCGGGGCGAGTGAGTCGCGCGCCTCCGTAATACTCTACGATGGAATGGAAAAAATGGTGCGCAACGAGAGCTTGGTAGTGATCAGGAATAAGAACGGCGGCGACGTCTTAGCGGTCTGCAGGGGTGGTAGGGGGATAAATGAGAACGTGAAGACGGCCAGTTTTTCGCCTGGCGTCGCATATGCTAAGACGGGGCGCGTTCCAAGTAGTGTAAAGGAGTTCTACGTATTCAATCTAGAGATAATAGGGGTTATTGGGGAGAATGGGATCGAGCAGAATAAGCTGATAATTGCTCCAACTTCTATCGTTGAGATGTTCACGGGAGAAGACGATCCCATGAAGTATCTATGTAAATCCGACCTCCTCTTGGGCCATTATTGGGCAGAACCGAGGTGGAAAGTCCCCATCCTAAAACAATACATCAACTATCACATCGGGATATTCGGCGTAACGGGCTCCGGTAAGAGCTATCTGGCCAGATACGAGATAATACCCCTACTCATGCGCGCCGGCTACAGCGTCATAGTGATGGACTGGAAGGGAAGCGATTACGCCCCCTATTTCGCTCACACGGTTCCACTTGATAAAATCAAAGTCGACGACGTGACCGTGCTCAGGTATTTCAGCCATTTAACCAAGAACTTCTGATACTATGATAGAGAGGACAACCCCGTCTCCACGGCCGTTGAACGCGCACTTAGAACCATCGATTGGAGGGGTAACCCACCTGAAAAAGCGCGGGAGAAGATCTTCCTAAAGGCGAAGGCCATCCTCGAACATAATGCGAAGAGCGTGAAAAAGGAGACGGGGGTGCTTTGGATCGACAGACTTGAAGCCTCCTTTGAGCTGATAACCGAAGAGGAAATCGAGCGATTCCTCGGGACCATCGAACCCTGGCAGATCCTCGCCCAAGCAAAGGACAAGGGAATTGTAGTAGTCGATATGAGTAAAGGCGAGAAAGAACAAAAACTCGCAGTCTTCTACTCAATAGCAAGATATCTGAAACGGTTGATGGAGCGGAAGCAAAGGTTAGATGTGGCCTTAGTCATAGATGAGGGTCCACAATATGCTCCATGGCAGCCTAGGGGGCTTGAAAGGGAGACGACTGATCTGATAATAGATCTCTGCGCCCTCGGAAGAAGCTACGGCCTGTCCATAGTAATTCTCTCACAGGGCATGGCCGGAGAAATAGGATTAAATGCTGCTGTCAGGAGGAATTTGAACACCCAGTTCATCGGGAGGATACATCCACTGGATCTAGAGGAAGCGCAAAAATTGGCCACATCATATTATATCTCACCCGAAAATCTGCTCACGCTTCCAGAAGGCCACTTTTACTTCCTCGGGAGAATGAACCCATCTCCAACCCCACTACTCATAAGCTTCCAGATAAACGAGGAGCAGTCAGGTTCCGCTGGCGAGTGATAGCATTCCGCCTATGACTCCGAGGTAGAAGGCGATCAACGCCGGCATCAGCAGATGGGTAGTTCGCGATAGAGCGAATGAGAGAAACGCTAGGATCGAGGACGCTATGATCAACGCCCCCCAGTAGATCCTGCGCCTCTCGCAAATCAGGAGGAAAGCCGCGGCGAGAATGTCAAGTGAGCCGAATGCGAGCAAGTAACACGCGACGGTGAAGTGGAATGACGATTGCTGGAAGAAACTCCAAGAATTCAGGATTGTTAAAACGCCGCTTATGATCGAGAACGAGGCCGCGAGCTTCTTCTCCATGGATATGCCACCTTCCCAACTACCCATGTGAGGCGCTATATATCCTAATCGCTTAATTGATGAGCTGAAGTGGAGAGTTCTCCGAGCTCATAGTTCTAGGGTTTGATCGATGAATCTCCTATACCAGTTCTCATATTCTTCGGCGGTGATTATGTGTATCTCGAATGGGCTTCCCTCGCCTAAAATCCTCATGATCTCCATTCTGAGCTTGATCCTCTCGTCGAGTTTTTCGGCAAGGTCCGTGATTATCAATAAGTCTATGTCGCTATCCGGTCTCACATCCCCCCTTACCACACTGCCGAATACTATGATCCTCGCATTCGGGTCTCTCCGCCTAACGACTTCCTTCACCTTTTCGGCGTATCTGAGAAAGTCCTCGAAAAATCTCTTCCGCTCCTCTGCGTCTTCGATAAGCAAATCTATGAACCCCTTTCGAGGCATTCCATCACCTCCAAGGCCCTTTCCGCGAACTTCAGGGCTCTTCTCGCTATCTCCTCATCATACTC
>QMUP01000168.1 GCA_003660635.1 Candidatus Wolframiiraptor sp. | reverse complement strand
TCGTTTTTTATCAGTTTTACTGTTTCTCTGTAAGTTTTTGAAAGTTTAAGTAATGTTTCAAGTTTATTAATAATATTTGTTGATTCGTTGAAGCTGTTTATATTTGTGACTTTAACATTAAAAAAGGTGTTGTGATTAATAGAAATGCAAGCAAGTAATCAACAGATTCTATGGCTAAACTTACCTTCCGAAATTTTTGTCGAAAATTTTATGAATTTACGTCAATAATTACCTAATTCGATTAGGAGAGTATGCGAAGTGAGAATTCTCTCGATGAAAAGGGGATTCGTGACGAACTCGTCATCTGATAACTTCTGGTTTATAGTTCTTGAAAAGAACCGAAATGCACGTGATGATATGGCTTATCAAATCTCTAATAAGCGGGGGATGTGGGTTGAAACCGTTAAAAGTGCCATCAAACTGGCACTGGATAATGCGTTGTGCGTGCCAGATTTTTTCTTGGAATTTTTTGATTTTTCTTATGTTCCAATGTATGGTCTTGATCTGGAGAAACTCGCTGAAGCAGATGACGAGACAGTTTCTCTTTTGATTGAAGAGATTAATAAAGCTGTGAATCATCTCCGCGAGAAGTATAGAGATGAAGAAGAGCTTACCAAGGTGAAAATAGATATTGCTAAGTTTAAGGGAATTGTAACGCCACCGAGAAGAATTAGAAAACCTATCATGGAATATGTTAAGAAAACATATTTGCATCTGTTAAAAATAGCTGAAAAAGTCGATGATACGGATCTTGAAAAGTTGATCAGTCGAATTGTTGCGCTGGCAAAGATAGGTCTTTTCCGAATCGAAAAGGGTGCACTAACATATGCGCTTGTTTCATTTATAAACGATACCATTAAAAAGGATAAAATGAAGATAACGATAACTTATACCCAAGTTCCTCAAGGCGAATATCCTTGGCACTCAATAGGAGGTCGCATTATTGAAAAAGAGAACGAATGGAGTTTCTTTGTGTATAACGATGTGGTCGAAGGAATTCAAAAAATTCTTGAGTCGAAAAATTGCGAGCTTATATTGGGAATAGATGCAGATTACCTTCTTATCTGGGACACTTGGGGAGCTTGGTATAAACCGTTGCTTGCAGATCTTGAAGATACTGAAAGTTTTGCAGTTGCTCATTATCGTGGTACTTGGTTCCCTATAAGTGAGCTAATAAAGTTTCTTGATGAACATGGATTAAAACAACGAATTCTGGAGTCTGCTAAAAGGAGGAAGCAGAAAGGGGATACTCTTGCCCGTATTGTTACCTCCATATTGAAGATGAAAAACTATAGTGTAGGTGATGAGTGTATTACCGCTTACGAATATACTGATTGGGATGTTACCCCTGCTCGCGGCTGGTATGTGGCTGAGGAATGATCATTCTCAGAAATGAAGCTCACGGAGGCACAGTTTTTGATACGTCCAACGGCACATTGGTACGATTAGATAATGAAGGTTTTCTCGCTGTCCTAAAATATTGTTGGGGCCAAAAATTAAACCAGCAAGAAAGAGAGATAATAAACGAGATTAACAGAAAAGTACCTATTCAATGTTCAGTAAAGTTTATTCGTCTATCAAAGGTGAATACAAGGAAGGAAGGCCTTCTAGTAACAAATGGACCTGAGCTTATTGATTTCCAAATAACCTATAAATGTAATTCAAACTGTCCGCATTGCTATGTTAACGCTCAACCTAATGGTATAACGGTAAGTCTACGACGTGCTATACATGCCCTAAATGAATTTTATAAATGTCGAGTTTTACAAGTCGCTTTTGGCGGCGGGGAACCCACATTACATCCATCTCTGCCAACAATACTAAAGGAAACATACGATAGAGGAATAGTCCCAAATCTCACGAGTAATGGGAAAGATATTTCCAATAAAGTTATCAATGCAATCATCAAGTATTGCGGAGCTGTAGCTTTTAGTATTGAGGACATTGGCATAGGCTTTGCAAATAGGAGAGGCTACGATATAAAAAAACTATTTCGTTTGGCTGACCTATTAATAAAAGTAGGTGTTAATGTCGCATTTCACATTCTCGTCTCGAGAAGCAATATTGAAAAATTGCCACAAATCGTCACAAAACTATTAGACCTTAAACCGTATGCAATAGTTTTACTAACATATAAGCCTGTAGGGAGAGGGAATCCCAATGAAGTGTTGACAACTGTTAAACCAGATGTCTTACATAAAAAAATTAAGAAAGTTATCGAATTATTGGAAGGTAAAACAAATGTAGGGTTTGACGCATGTTTCGCCCCGGCCCTATCCCTTCTATATATGTCATCAAGAGGTGAAACTTATGAAGGATGTAGTGCAGCCAGAACAAGTGCCAATGTAACCCCGAATTTAGATGTAAGACCATGTAGCTTTGTTAATTATGTTGGTGGAAATTTAGAGAAACAAACGCTCTTAAAAATATGGAATGGCGAAATATTCGAATTCTTTAGGAATCAAATACTTCAAAAATATTATCGTTGCCTAAACTCCAACTGTCCATTAGCGAACTATTGCTTGGGTGGCTGTCCGGTCATGAAGTTAGTACCGTGCACAATTACAGAGATTCGTACGCCTAAACTATTTTAGATTTTAAAATACAAATAAGTTTGAACCCTTAATTGATCCTAATTAGTTGAAGTAGCAATCTATTATCGCTTACGGTTCAATTATTCTTGATAGTTTTAGTAGAACATTTCTAAACTCTTTGATTTCTTTTTTGTCAATGGTAAATTTGATGTTAGGTATATTATTTTTCGCTACTATCGCAAAGTTTAGCATTTCCTTAACAATCGCATTCAGTATTTCGATCATTGATTCAAATGAAGCTTCAAAATGAAATTTTTCACCGTCATTTCTTCGTAACCCTATAGCAAACATTGTTTTCTCGCTTTCAGGAAGATAATATCCTATTGTCTGAGCACTAGCGAGAACAAATGGCTCTTCTTCCGCAGCTTGCCTATCCTTAAAGCGCTCCCCAAACTTTGTTAGCAACTCAAGGATAAAGCTAATCACATCTCTTGAAACCTTAACCTTTTCCATTTCTTTAACAATACTCAAGTCATTAATGTTAAGAATCAAAAGTAGAGTATTCGCAGCTTCTTGCCC
>QMUP01000167.1 GCA_003660635.1 Candidatus Wolframiiraptor sp. | reverse complement strand
AGTTTCAGTACTAAGAGAAAGCAATAAAGAAGCTGTAATCATCTCAAAGAGTTCAAGAGATCATTCTCTTCCAAAAATAACTGTTAAAGTGTCTCTTTCATCCGATTTTCTATCGGTCAACTTCTTAACGAGCAGCAGAATACGAAATAACATGTTTTTAGCATCTGTTATGGGATTGTTTGGAGGAAACTTTTTTGTTCCAAGGTTAGAAAGGTTGAAAAAGAAGGTTGAGGAGGTCGAGGAGGAGTTCTGGAAAGTCATTGAATCGAAGTTTGAATCATCTTCTCTCTCTTAGTTTTGGATTGAGTATTTCGTCAAGCGCATATCCTATAAGTATGAAAGCTAGAGATACGAGCGCTATTCCTAATCCTGGCGGTACAGCCCACCACCACATTCTTGCGCCCACAGGGCTGGTTTCGACGTCGTGAAGCATTCTTCCCCATGTCATGACTGAAGGATCATAGAGTCCCAGAAAGCTTAATGCTGCTTCAGAAAGTATTGCTCCAGGAACAGATGTGGCTAGGGAAACGTAGACTAATGTCATTACGTTGGGTATTATGTGTTTTACTAGTATGTAGCCTGTTCCTCCTCCAGAGGCTCTTGCTGCTTCCACAAATGGTCTTTCTTTTAGGCTTAGAACCATTGATCTAACGGTTCTGGCGAAGCCCATCCATCCAAGGAACCCTATCAGGATTATAAGGTTATATAGTGACGCTCCTAGAACTGCCATCAGCACTATTAGTAGGGGTAGACCTGGTATAGTTAAAAGTACATCTGTCACCCTCATTATCACTTCGTCGGTAATGCCGCCTATGTAGCCTGCCAGTAACCCAAAAAGCAACCCTAGAACTACGGATAATACGGCGCAGAGGACCCCAACTAATAGAGACAGTCGTGATCCCCATATCAGTTGAGAGAATACGTCTCTTCCTTCTTGGTCCGTTCCAAGAAGTCCAAATACGCTTCCATATAGTTTGATACGGAAATTGTCTATTAGAAACATTACTCTTCCTGGCTGTAGGTGCGCATTTGGAGTAAAGTCTATTTCCACTTGAATTTTATATTGTCCCTTGGTTGGAAACATGAAACGTGCAGGAGTTTGAACGTTTGACCCAAGATATGTTTCAACCCAGCTTCTTTCTGCTTGTGAGTCAACACTTAAAAGAGTCCACTGTTTAGATGTTTTATCTATTCTTGCTGATAGCATACGTGAATCTAAAATGACTAGAGACTTTCCGTTAGGCTGGTATAGCTTGACTGTTACATTAACTGGTGACTGTTCTACAGCTTTTGAAAGATAATAGAGTGATAAGCGAAATCTTTTTGGCGGCGCTGAATAGTTGTAGTTAAAACTGAGTGTAAAGACCGCAGTTAAGTTTTTGTCAGAGGGGTCAGTTAAATTCAGAAGTATACAGCCAGGCTTATCGTAAAGTTCTCCTTCCAGATCTTTATTGTATCCTGTAAAGTTTACCCATAGCACTTGGACAGAGCCGCTCGGAGATCCCTGCCAGTATTGTAGTATTTTTGGCGTGTCGATCAGCGGATCGGAAATCAATTCGACATTTTTTGAGTAATCGCCTCCGAATATAGTCGGGTACCATTCCGGAGCGCAGAAGTGACCAGCCAGATCTTTATCGTTCACCGGATCATAAGGTGCTATTACGGGGGCTCCAAGCGCGATTATTGCTGCAATGATTAGAATCACTATGCCAAATGCTCCCCTTTTAGATCTGAATATTTGGGTTAAAAGTTTCCTCAATTGTTGCAGCTGATATCTTGTTCTTGAAATCTTTAACTTTCTGCTCATCTTAAATCTCCCTAACCATACTTGATTCTTGGATCTATTAGACCATAGATTACGTCGGCTATAAAGTTAGCAGCCACAACGCATAGGGCAATAATATAAAAAACTGCTTGGAGCACTGGATAATCCTGCATAGCAATTGCATTCCAAATCCACCATCCCATACCTCTATAGGTAAAGACTTGCTCTGAAATTATGGCTCCTGAGAACATAAATCCAAAGGCTAGGGCTATCTGTGTGATTAGTGGGAGACTTCCGTTTTTCAGTGCGTGCTTGAAGAGAACTGTTCTTTCAGGCAACCCTTTTGCTCTTGCAGTTAACACATAATCCTCAGTTAGCGTTTCGATCATAACCGCTCTCGTTAGAAGGATATATCCGCCAACCTGAAATAGCACAAGTGTGGTAAGAGGCAGTGCAAGATGATACAGGCGTCCTCTTATTATTTCAAGCCAATCTTTAGGCCATTGCGGGGGTGTAGGCCATATATTCGGGTCGCCCCATTCCCTAGGCGTTGCGCCAGCAACAGGGAACCATCCTAAATTTACCGCAAAAATCATAAGTAGTACCATGCCTATCCAGAATGAAGGCAGAGAATAAAATGTTAGCGAGAAAAGAACCGCTCCCGTGTCAATTAAGCTTCCTCTTTTATAGGCAACGTAAACTCCTATTATTATACCTAAGACTATTGATATTATGGTTGACAATCCAACTAGTAGAAATGTATTGAGAAGCCTTTCACCAATCTCTGCAGCTATAGGCTTCTGACTCTGAAAGGATATACCAAAGTTAAAGGTCAACATGTTCTTCAAATAAATAAAGTAACGAATATGGGGAGGCTTGTCTAATCCGAACATTCTTTTGAGAGCTTCAAGCTGCGCCGGATCCCTTATTCTGCCGGGCTGTATGAATGTTTCAAGGGGACTTCCGGGCATTACATCAAAAATTACAAAATTTAGGCTTATTATAACTATAACAATGAATATGGACGTTATAACTCTTCTAGCGATGTATTCCCTTAATCCCAACTTTTGCCACCTTGAAAAATACTGAAAAACTCGGGATATTTAAGCTTTGGTAACGCTTCCTGATAACTATATCCAAAAAAATAAGGGGGGTATTCTATTTATGGATATGGTTCCCAGCTTGTTCCGAAGTCGCCTGCTACTAGGATGAGGTCATAGATATCTACTAGGTCCCATTCTGCCGTTACGTCAGCTGTTATGTCGTAGCCTGGCTCTCCTCTGCGAAGACCGAATGAGGCAGCTACGTGGATGATGTCATAAATGTCGCAGACTTGGTCTAGGTTGACGTCTCCGTCTGGGTGTATTGTCTTGAAGAAGTTGCGGTTTGCTTGT
>QMUP01000166.1 GCA_003660635.1 Candidatus Wolframiiraptor sp. | reverse complement strand
GAGGTAATCGACCTCGGAGCCGACGTTCCACCCGAGAAATTCGTCGAAGCCGCGAGGGAAAACGACGCGAACATCGTCGCCATGTCCGCCCTACTCTCGGTAACCATGCCCGAGATGAAGGTGGTGATAGACGAACTAAAGAAAGCGGGGCTCAGAGACAAGGTCAAGGTGATAGTCGGGGGAGCGCCGGTCACCGAGGAATATGCAAAGGAGATAGGTGCAGATGGATACGGGGAGAACGCAATAGAGGGCGTCAGGATCTGCAAATCCTGGATGACCCGGCAAAACTCCTAATTAGTCACATTTTTCTAAAAACTATGAATCGGTAAATCAGCGAGTTTTATCTCGGTTGATGATAGACTCCCCTCTTCTTCGCGTATTCAAGCATGAAGACGAAGTTCTCCACGTTGGTCTCGGTTGAGACATTCGCCGAAGTGGAGAGTATGTAGCCCCCTCCCCTCGCCCCATCCCTAAGACACCTATCAACCTCCCTCGCGACATCCTCCTTTGTACCGTACTCGATTATCCTCGGATCGACGTTCCCGACGAGGCAGATCTTATCACCAAACCTCTCCTTCACCTCTCTCAAATCCATTCCAGCGACGACATCGATGCCTTGATACGCGTTAACCCCCGCGTCGACGACGTCCTCCAAGATCTGCATGATGTATCCATCTGAGTGGAGGACTACGAATGCTCCCTTCTTCCTAAATGCGTCAACGTGTCTCTTCAAGGCTGGCTTAACGAATTTCCTAAACATCTCGGGAGACAGCCATGGCCCATTCTTTGTGCCGTAGTCGACGCAGAGCTGTATCGCGTCCGCTCCCTCATCTATCGCCCCCTTCCCCCACTCGATCGCGATCCTAGTATTGTAGTCGATTATGGCCTCCACGACATCGGGCCTAGTATAAACCCAGATCAAGACGTGCCTCAACAGGTTAGGATTAGAGACTATCGGACCCCACGTTCCGTCGGCGTCGAAGGATACGAAGAACTTGCCCTTACTCCTCTTGACGATCGCCCTGAGCGAGGTATAGATCATGGGGTTAGGGGGCTCGACCTCCGCCTCGCGATAAGTCTTCAACAATTCATCGGGATCATAGGTCTCAGGCTCATCTAGATTCCACATGCTCTCACCGGTCCACCTCTGCCTCTTCCCATCAATGAGCCAGGTGTCGTCATCAATCTTCTTCACCTCCTTCGGCAACTCAAAGGATGCGCAGACAGGAGTATAGGTTCCGTAAACCCTTATCCAATCAAGACCCAACTTCTCATGAAACAACATTATCTGGTCAACGAGCCTCTCATTGAACTTCTCGAGGTCGAGCTTCCTCCCAGACGCGAGGAGATCATAAAATATCCTAGGATTATTCACCAAAACCTCGCCCTCACTTACCCCCAAAACCCCGGCAACGATCCTAGGCGAGGGAGCCATCTCATACAGCGGAACGCGGTCCGGGACGCCCAGCTCCATTGCCCGCACAACTCTCTCCCAAGAATTCATGCACAAATAGAGACAAAGGCTCATCATAAAAAGATCTCTAACGCCGAGAAACCTTCTTATGGCCTCCAACCTAAATCTGGTTTGATGAGAGAGGAATGGCGGCGATGGCTCGATGAGGCGCGCTGGGACCTCGAAACCGCAAAAATACTACATCAGAACGGGAGATATAACGCCGCATGCTTTTACGCTCATCAAGCCGGTGAGAAGGCGGTGAAAGCACTTCTCTATGGCTTAAATGAGGCTGCTTGGGGCCATAGCATTAGGATATTGCTGGAGAGATATGTGGAGAAATCCGGAGATCACCATGCAGAAGATCTCCTTAACGAGGCCAGAGAACTCGATAGACATTACATCCCATCCAGATATCCAAATGCTCACCCCTCAGGAACAGCTCATGAAGCCTATGACCTGGAAACCTCCAAAAATGCGATAAATTGCGCTGAAAGAATACTGAGATATGTTTCAGAGAGGCTAGAGCCGAGATGATTGATAAAGAGCTGATAGAATATGTGAAGCGTGTCGGCAAACAAGTCAAATTACATGCTGCGATCTTATTCGGGTCAAGGGCGCGGGGAGATCACAAGCCTTGGAGCGACTACGACATCCTCCTAATTGGCGAATTCAAAGAACCATACTTGGAAAGGTTGAAAATCCTATTTGACCTGACCGAGGGAATCCGTGTACCGATAGAGCCGCATCCATACACAATCGACGAAGCACTCATGATGCTTGAGAGAGGTAATCCCATGATCGTCGACGTCATTGAAGAGGGCAAACAAATTTTGATGGATGAGGAATACGAAAAGATCCTAAGAAAATACCGGGAAATGAAAAAAGCTGGAAAACTCAAGAGGACGAAAACCACGATAATCTTCTAGACTTGAATAGATGTTTTGATGGAGTTTTCTCAGATATTTCATTGACCAGAAGACATGAATATCCTGTTGCAAATCTTCTTTAGGGAATTCTGGGTCGAATGAGTGGAAGAGATGGCGAACAGAATCAGCGTCAAATATGCGCTCCTCATACTCATCACCGCCTCCTTCATAGTCAATCTAGGGTTCTCAGCCCTCAGCCCTGTCTTCCCATACTTAGTCCTAGCCCTAAAAGGAGTTCTCAAGGAGCTCCCAGAGCTGACGGTTGGAGCAATCCAAGCGCATCAGGGCGCCCTAGAATTCGGCTTGCTTATGGCCGCTTTCATGGCCACTCGGGCTCCGATAGCGGTTTTCTCCGGGTTCCTCAGCGACCTCTTCGGCAGAAAGAGGGCCATGATCCTAGGGATGCTCCTCTACCTCGTAGCCACCCTCGGCTTCCTCCTCGCCCAAGACGTCTGGACCCTGATAATCTTCAGAGCGGTTCAGGGAGCGGGGTCGGCGATGGTCTGGCCCGTGGCGGAAGCATATCTCGCAGACGTTACTAGGAGGTGGCAGAGGGGTAAGGCTCTGTCAGCATACGTCGCCTCCATGCTGATAGCGGAGCTCCTGGGCCCGGGGATAGGAGTCGGCGTCTACAAGGCTTGGGTAATCTTCTTCGGCGGAGCGGACTACGTAACAGCGCTCAAGTCGCCGATAATATTCTTGGCCTTCATGACCTTGGGCTCCCTGAGCACGCTGATCTTCCTCCCAAAGATCTCAAGGCCCTCGAACTCGAACGACTTCAGGACGGG
>QMUP01000165.1 GCA_003660635.1 Candidatus Wolframiiraptor sp. | reverse complement strand
TCCCAAGACCACTTACGGTGTTTCTCAGATTCCACCTTCTCGGCCATCTCCACGCCGAAACAATTATTTCGAAAAATATAGCCTTTATTAAAAATGAAAAGGGTTTTCAGACCATCGACGTAAACTCAACTCTATCAGAGACTATGATTAAGCTTCCCCGGAAAACCCTTTCAATTCATCGAGGCGGCTCATACCAGTCTGAACCTTAACCTCTTTCAATCAATACCGCTCCTTAATTTCCTTCTATCGAATTCCAAGAGCATTTCACGCAGCTTTGCCTTCGCCTCAGGATCTCCCCTCTCCATGAAATTCAAGAAGTCTTCGATCGTGACGTTCGTTAATCCGGATCCATTTATTAACACGTTGCCGATCAACCTTAGGATGGCATCCGCCCCCGCGGTGAACATTTTCTTTAATCCCTCATAGAAGAGGGGAGGATCCTCGTAAAACAGCTCAAAGGGATCTCTGCCCAAGATCCGGGTGAGGTTAAACTCGAATACGGATGTCCCGGTTTCGCCTAGAATCGATCGAAAGAGGCCTCTAACTGCTTCCCGCACGTCTCCCCCCTCCGGCGACCACGAGGATGATCCATCGACCAGAATTCTCAATTAAAGGGCTTAAATCTGTTTAAAAGCGCTTCTCATCAACCCTAGGCGACATAATATCCTTCTTCACGTGGCCTTGAAAAGCGATGCGAGGTCTCTAAAGCCCGGGGATGCGAGGCTATATATTTAGGTCTTTCACCCAGATCATGGGGTCTTGAAAGAGTTGCAGGCGCTGGAAGAGGGGAAGGAGGTAGTCATCGACGCGACCATGCATAAGCTCGGCAGGGCGGCGTCTAGGATAGCGAAGATGCTGTTGAACGGGGTAAACGTCACGGTCGTAAACGCCGAGAAGGCGATAATCACCGGGAAAAAGCAGGCGATCCTCGAGAGATACAAGTTCCTGATCTCCCGTAGGGCCCTCGTCTCCCCGAAGAGGGGGACCGTTTGGTATCCGAGGAGGCCTGAAAGGATATTCTGGTACACGATCTACAGGATGCTTCCAAGACACAATAAGCGGTGGAAGGAGGCGCTGCGGAGGCTCAGGGTCTATGTCGGGGTGCCGAAGGAGCTTGAGAACGTGGAGAAGATCGAGCTACCTGAGGCCGTTTTAAAGGAGCCGAGAAATAGATCTGGTAAGCTAATAAGGTACATGACCCTAGCCGAGTTAAGTAAGGAGCTCACGGGAGGGAGATTGAAGTTTGGCTAAGACTTTAGGCGTATTCGTCGGGAAGAGGAAGACCGCGGTTGCCAGGCTCACCGTTAGACCCGGATCTGGAAGGATCCTCATCAATAATCAACCTCTCGAGTACTTCGGAAACGAGATAGCGAGGGCGAAGATAATGGTGCCCCTCTATTTCGACGAGAAGTTCTGGAAGAGCCACGACTTCGACGTAAAGGTGGAGGGCGGCGGGATAATGGCCATAGCGGACGCAGTCTCATTCGCTATAGCGAGGGCACTAGCCTCTAGGAACGAGAAGGCCCTCTCAGGAATAAAAGAATACAACAGAAACCTGCTAGCCGGTGATCCGAGACAGGCCGAGCCCAAGAAACCTAACAGGAGATCTGCGAGGAGATTCAAGCAGAAATCCTATAGGTGATCTCGAAGCCTCATCCCTTTTAGTTCCCCTCCCTCGAGGATTGGGATAATATCCGATGCATCTTCCTTTAAACAGATCTCGATATCGTTTCCCCAACCTATCTGCCTCAGATAATTTGCGATGAACCCCCTCGGCACAATCTCTCTCCATCGATCGTTTTCATAGACTAATTGGGCTAAGATAGCGCTATCGGATGCCTCATCGTATCTAAGCTTATGAACTATGGCCCCCGCGCCGACGACGTCCTCTAATGTGATCATGTTTTTTGGGAGGAAGCCGCAGGCGATTATCGAGACGTGATCAGGCCTTATCTCGTTTAGGTACTCGGCCACCGCCCTCGAATTTATCAAGGCGCCGATTACGAGTCTCTTAGCATCAATACAGCGAGATACGACCTTCATCAAATTCGTTGAACAGTAGATGATCCTCCTCCCGCCAACCCTCTCCCTAGTCAACAAGCTTGGAGAGATATTCAGATCGAATCCCTTTGGAGTTAATCCGAGTTCTTCGCCCACCAAGAGGTAATCGTCCCCGAGTCTCTCTCTGAGCTTAAATGCCTCAGGTGCGGAGGAGCAGGGGATTATTGACGCGGCTCCATTCTCAAAGGCCGTTACTATGGCCGTGCTCGATCTGAAGACATCGACGACCACGACGGTCTCGGCGAATCTCTGTGGCAATCCAAAGAGTACGTCCACGAACATCGCGGCAAAAGGAGGTCGTCGACCCGATTTAAGGATACAGCCGATTTTTTGAGGAGAATAAGGTTAAAATAATGAGCGGCAGCCCTCCCTCCAGGTCAAAAAGCATGATGTTCCCGATTAGGTGCTTTACCTGCGGAGCCTTGATTGCGGATAAGTGGGAGGAGTACGTTAGCAGGGTTGAGGAGGGGGAGCCCCCTGGAAAGGTCCTCGACGATCTCGGGATAAAGAGGTATTGTTGTAGGAGGATGTTCCTAACCCATTACGAGTACTTCGATGAAATTATAAGACTCCAATCACTCTTCGGGTCGAAACAATCCATGAGAGGTGTCGAGAATGTCGGTCAAGATTAAGGGAATAAAGGCCAGAAAAGTATACAACAGCAGAGGAGAAGAAACGATTGAAGTCGAGGTCGTGGTCGAGAATGGATTCGGGAGGGCCGCGGCTCCAGCCGGGAAGAGTAAGGGAGGAAAAGAGGTGGCATATTATCCACGAGGGGGCGTTGACGAGTCAATCAGGCTGATAAATGGTGAGTTGTCCCAGAAGCTAATAGGCTTAGATGCATCCGATCAGGCCGCCGTAGACGAGGCCCTAAAGGAATTCGATGGAACAAATGACTTCAGTAGACTGGGTGGAAACGCGGCGTTCGCGGTCTCACTCTCAACGGCGCTCGCGGCATCATGCGCCCTCGGCAAATACCTCTTCGAGCACCTAAAACTCGTCGACGAATTCAGGCTACCATTCCCGCTAGGAAACGTGATAGGTGGGGGAGCACACGCCGGGAAGGGCGCCCCGGACTGGCAGGAGATGCTCGTCAGCCCGATTGGAGCCAAGAACATA
>QMUP01000164.1 GCA_003660635.1 Candidatus Wolframiiraptor sp. | reverse complement strand
GACGACGCATTCGTGGGCATAGGATTATTGTTGGGATTTAGTCCGGAGAAGAATTACCTAAAGATCTTGACGCCATATACTAAACAAATTAAGCGGATTATGGTCGGATCTATATTGCTCTCCATCGAGGGCGAGGAAGTGTACACGAATATTAGATCCTTGGTTCAAGAACCTTAATGATCCTAACAACCGATGCCAATTCAAGATTTCTCGCGGTTTCAGCTGGTAGAGATGCGACGTCTCCTGCTTTAAATGGCCCATACACTTCTAAATTTGGCCCAACTATTTGATCAACGTCTTTGAGGAATGAGACGACCTCGTATCGGCTCTTCACCTGTTCCCAGTCTTGATAGGCCACAGCCGTGGCCATTTCTTCAACGTCCTCCCTGTAATCTTGGATAAGCTTGAGGAGGTTTGGATAGAACCTCATCTCGAATTGGAATAAATTTTCCGGCTGGGTGTTGTTTAAGACGTGTCGAAGTATTTTCCTCAACCTGAGTTCAAATAGCTCCCTTACAAGCCTTGAAACAGCCTCAACAGCCGCTTCTTTAATTTCAGCCGATAGAGTCTCCTTATCCGAGACCTTAAGATAATGCTTCAGACTTCCGATGTATTCCTTCAGTTTCCGGGCGAGATCTTCTGGGAGCTTGATGAGTCCCTCGCTTTCCAGCTCCTTTCTCCAGAGCTCATTAAGCACGTCATATACGTCCTTTTCGGGATTATCGGACATTCTCCGTCAACCATTCTTAGGGCTACCAAGATCTATAAAGCCTTAATGGCCCAAAATTAGACACAAAGAAAGTCAGGGAAGCGTCGCAACTCCCCTACAAAGTAGTAACGCGGCGGCTGCCAGCGGTAATTTGACTATCTTTTTCTTTATCGGCGGGAGTTCGAAGCCCGCTAGTTGAAGTTCATGTGATCGGATGATTTTCACGTGTATCTCTTCATCCATCGGTAGGGCTACTGGATCTGTGGTTGGATCGAAGTCGTCGAGGTCGTCTGGCTCGAAGACCTTGGCCATTAACCCCGTCTTCCCGTTCAGCGAGTTCCCAAGCCTCAGAAGTCTATGAATATCCTGGGTTACAACTACGTCAACATGGGATGCCGCGTGCTCCTTCGCCGCTTCCACCAAAAATCTTCTCGTCGATGGTTTTATTAGATTCCACGGCAATTTTTCAGACCAGCTTTCCTTAACGGATTCAAGCTCTTCAATAACTTGGTATGCTTTTTCATCGTCTGTTAGCTCGTAAAGCTTTTCGGCGTCAAAAGTCATCAATATCTCTAAGGTTGAACGGGCTATCCTCCCCCTCCATCCCGGATCCCCAAGATCGGGGACGTAGTCGAGGTTTATCTTCCTCTTCTCGAGGCCAAGGAATTTCGCGTCTAAACCCGTTCCGGTGATATAGTCTACGATCTCCTTTCTCTCAGATTGATCCAAATCCAATACTTGTTGGTCTTTAACTACGACGTGGTAGCCCCTGTTTCCGGAGAACGCCATATGTATCTTTTCGAATCCGAAGTCCCTCTCGAGTATATCCAATAGCTTTCTCGCCTCTTCTCTGGCGCTTTCCAGGCACTTCTCGCAGACCCATTCCACTTTCTCCAGCGGCCTACCGCATTTTGTACAGCGATCTAGTTCCACAGGATATTCGAGGAGGCAGTTTTTGCAGATCTTGAAGTCATGGTCTTTCTTACATGGGGTTTTTAGGTGATCCGCGTCTATGTCGAAGATTAGTTCCGCGCCGATCCATCCCTTCTCTTCCATGGGGGCCCTGGGATATTTATAGAATGCCGCGGAGTGATAGATGTGTAGGGGGACTTTTTGTGAGGCCAGTTCTTTTAATTCTTCGGGAGAGGAGAAGCTCAGATGCCTGATCATTATCTTTTCTCCAAAGGGAAAGTACCCAAATTCACGCTCAGGTAATCTTTCGGGGATGAATAGTTCCCCCGCCCTCTCATCGTAGTATCTTTTGAAGAGACCTCTGACGAATACGGCGTCGGATTTTCTTAAGAAGCTCATCTCCGAGCTAACCCTTCTCTAGGGAGCTGTAGACCGTGTAGAGTATTATGATTATCAGGAGGACCAGGGCAAACCAGAAGATGTTTCCATAAATCCAATCTATCAACGACTCAAGCGTCATCGGCTTTCCCTGCCCAGAATTGATCGCGAGATCTAGAATTTAAGCTATTCCGCGGGTCAGCATTTCAGGAGGATCGTTAGATCGCCGACATTAGTGCCGGTGGGACCCGTATAGATCGCCCCTCCAACCTTGTCGAAGAACGTGTTGGAATCGTTGTTTTTCAGGAATTCTACTGGATTTAACCCCATCCTAAGAGCATCTTGATAGGTTTCTGGATCGACGATCGCACCCGCCGCCTCCGATATCCCGTCGATCCCATCTGTGCCGACGCTAATGAGACAGCAATTCCTTAACCCCTTCATCTTTATTGAGGCTGATAATGCGAGTTCCTGGTTTCTTCCACCTAATCCGGATCCACGCACGGTTACCGTGGTCTCCCCGCCGCAGATAACGGCGTATTTACCCTTTTTCTCAGAAAGCTCTCTCAGTATTCCGGCGAGGAAGATCCCTATCTGAGAGGCTTCTCCCTCCATGAACCTCGTTAAGATACTACATTTAAATCCCCTAGACTTGAGATAACCCGCAGCAGCCGCGCAGGCATCTCTTATACCCGCGATCACCAGATTCGTTATCTTCTTGAAAGCGGGGTCTCCGGGCTTCGGGGTTTCTTCTATCCCGCCTTCCAATCCCATTGTGATCCTCTGTCTGACGGATTCTGGGGCTTTTTCCCAGATACTATACCTCCTTAAAATGTCGTATACGTCTCTAAAGGTCGTCGGATCCGGGGCGGTTGGACCCGATCCTATTGTTTCGACGTCGTCTCCCACGACATCAGATAGTATCAGGGAAAGCACCCTGCCGCGGGCCAATCTCTTACCTAGCCACCCACCCTTAACCGCCGATAGATGCTTTCTCACAGCGTTGACCTCGTGTATCGTCGCACCGCTCTCGAGGAGGAGCTTGGTTACCTCAATCTTGTCCTGTAGGGTTAGAGGCGGCGCAGGGAGGGGTAGTAGGGCTGACGCTCCGCCTGAAAGGAGGAATATTGTTAAAGTCTTCTCCGTGACCTCCTCCGCGTATCTGAGCATCTCCTGCGCGGCTTTCAATCCGAGATCACT
>QMUP01000163.1 GCA_003660635.1 Candidatus Wolframiiraptor sp. | reverse complement strand
TTAGTAGACGAAATTTTTCCGGGGTTTGAGCCGGGCGACTTCGCTGCTTTTCATGGACTGGCATTAAATCTGGAGAAAGACAGGTCATACTTAATTAGATTCAAATATGTGGCTTAAAATGCCCGATCGCTTTTCAGAAAACAGTCTCCTCGAAATATTGATGCTTCTTACCAGCGGGTGAGGAAAAAGGTTTTTAGAACAGGTCCTCGTCGCATCAACTTTTCCCCATAGTAGAATTTTAATTTTTGAAGGATTCTTAGTAAGATAGGTGTTGGAGATGGATTCTCCTTTAACGTCCAAAGTCGCTAAATTAGGTGAGGATTTAAGGAAGTCCTCCGAGCTTCAGGTTAATGATTACAAAAAGAGGTTTGATACCGTAAAGGGGATGTATGATGATTTTCTAAAAGATTTGATTATTCAGGGGTTCAATTCAGAGAAGTCATACGAGTTCGCGTTGAAATTTTTTGGTTCACCGAAAATTGAGTTTGTGGCAATCGATGGTACGGAATATGCGAAAGAAATCTTTGATCTGGTTATTTTCTTCGGTGGAGCGTATGCCTGTACTGGTGAAATAGAATTTCATCCTGAGATTTCCCCAGTAGTAACATATAGGGAGAAAGTTCTTCAGGAAGGTCAAGGCATTTCCTCATGCGTGCCGTTATACATTAATGAAGTGCCTGAGGTTGATCAGACTCTTTTTCAAGAAAAGGAAGGTGAATTGGCTTTAGGTAAATCTCTAAAGGATGAGGAAATAATTGATAATTCTCAAATTTCAAATGCTATAATGCATTTTGCGGAGTATTTTCTTGCCTATTCTATAGTTATGAAAAATAAGGATGTAAAACTGATTTTGATGGATAGGACTCTTTCCGGAGACCAAGCTGGATTAGTAGGAAAAACCAGTAAAAGTGGAAAGAATTGGCAAGAATGGAAAAGTAGGTGTTCCTTACTCGGTTATAAGTTTAAGGGTAGGGAAATTACTCCAAGAATGTTTGATTATGGAAGATATAGAATTTACAACAAAATTTTGAACCTACCGCCTCCAAGGGCAGACTATCTAAGATACAGAATTCTTTGCCTAATAGAAGAAAAAGGTAAAATTAACCTTGATGAAATAGTCAAGGAATTAAAAATTCAGAATAGGAAAGAAAGAGTCAAAAAAATTCTTGAAAAACTAGAATTACTTGGTTTTATAGAAGAACATAACGGTTTTTATGAATTGAAGAATGAACTGAAGGATTCATGGGATTTACTTAAGGAACTTGTTCTTGAAGTGGGAAAGAGAATTTTTGAAGAGAACAATTTGCGGATAGAAAAGGATGGTAAAGAACATTGGTTAACAACGCTCGACTTGAGTTTTCTCACGCTTTTCTGCCTCTATGCATTGATCGAAGAGTGTTGGAAGAGAGGCATTTTACTGATAGGCTTAACAAAGGACACGGCGGCTAAAGACTTCAAAAGGCATTTCATCCCTATATGTCAGAACAATAATATAATTTCTTCACATATTAGTCAAGAAAGTTTAGCTTTAATTCCGAATACAGACAGAATGTTTCTCCAGTCTGTTTCCCTGCTAAACTATGAGAAAATCGATCCTCCATGGGTTCTCGTAGAGTACGACTCAGCATTCAAAACTTTAGTACCCAGTGATGAAGGTTTAGAATTTGTACGAGGTGCCATAAGAAACAAGATTTCTCCAGAAAAGTTCTTCCTCAAATCTTATATCCAACTTGTTAAGGCTGAAACAGACCCTAAGTTAAGAAGCAATGTTCTTGCCATTGATCGGTTAGCTTATGAAGTAGATATTAGACGAGAAACTCTATTTACCTTTAAGAATATGTATGGCAGATTTGTCGAACCAGTTGAGGTTATAATTTATAAAAACAAAGATGTTGAGAATCCGGTTCAAAATCTGGTTTTGGCAGTTTTAAGTTCAATGTGCGAGTCGAATGTTCCTGAGATGTTTGGACATAATAAACCATTATTCATCGCAGATAAAATAGCTAAGTGGCACGTTAGACTTGTTAAAAATATGATAGAAGCCATGGGCAGATGGATAATGAACAATCCTGAACTTAGAGATTTTATATTTTACATGACTACATTCAGGTATAGGAGGAGTGAAATTGAACGCTTCAGAAGAAGCTAACAAATGCTTTACAACGTTCAATGGAGAATTTGATGCAAGACTTAGCGATGTTTCTATGGCTTCTGGAGTTAGAACAGAAAGGGGAACTGTGGCGGGAGCTGCGAGGTTTGTTTGTAGTATTAAAGCAAAATACAGTAAGAACCTCATGAAAAAACTTAATGAAGGAATGATTTTAGCTGTTAGGAATTTCAAGTCAAAAGGTGGAGAGCGCTACACTTTAATGGAAGTTTCCAGGTTTTGGCCTGAACATTATGGGTTGAGAGGAGTCTCCGACAGCTTGTATTACCCGATTCAACGCGAAATAATTGAACAATCAGCCAAAGACTGGGAGAAAGATGACGCTGCAACAATGATGATTAGGATAAACGCTGTACCTCTGAACTACGACCTTATAATCGAAGAGGACGACTTGAAATTCGAGAAAGGGTGGACCTTCCCAATCATTGGTGAAAACGTCAAAATTCTGAACGAAACCACAATAGGTTACCTGTTTAATAAAGAAGTCCTAGCAAAACTTTTAGGAAAAGACAAAGTTTCCTTAGAGGATTGGAGAAATTATCAGCAAAATCTTACACTTTCTGAAGAAAATCCAAGAGTTGGAATAATAGAAATGTTTCCAGATGTAGAGATTCCTCTATTGGTGAATTTTGAAGATCTGATAAGGTATCATTTTGGAATCTTCGCCTTCACTGGTGGGGGAAAAAGCAACTTAGTTGCGAATCTTGTTAGAAAAGCCTTTCTTCACACAAACGACATAAAGGTTGTAATCTTTGATATCTCTTGCGAATACATCGTGCTTTTGCTAGATATTTTATGCAAAGAAAAATCGTCAAAGATAATACTTGATAGAGACATTAAGAATGCTGAAGACTTGGAAAAATCAATAGTTAAGCCTAAGCCTTTCGAAAAAGAGGAAATAAAGCAAAAAATAATTGAGAAACTAGACGAATTAATAAATGAAGAGAAAGTAAAAGTGCTTAGTTCCGAAGAGAAGAAAACTTACTCGCAAATCATTAATTTACTGGTCAAAACAAAGCAAGATTATGAAAAGA
>QMUP01000162.1 GCA_003660635.1 Candidatus Wolframiiraptor sp. | reverse complement strand
TGGCCAAGATGCGGAGGATTTCTAGTTTGAAAGCCTACAACCGTCTTCCATCCCCTTTGTCTGAAAAGATATCTTGTCTCCTTTGGGCTAAGCTTGTAGCGGTCATAGGGCCCTTTAGGCTCCTCAATTAGATCAATCTTACCAGCAACAAAGCTTCCACTCATCTCATAAACCCTAGCGACTCCCGGATGGGCTTCATCCGTCGTCCCAAAAGTATACTTTGCGATTTCCCGCTTATCATACGAGAAGATTTCATCTATATGCAGAACTGCCAGCGGTGAATCTTTGTAAAATAGGGCTAGGTCATCGCCTTCTTTCAAGCATTGAACCATATCCTTTGGAAGGCCTAAAAGTATCGGTAAAGTCCATGGAAGATCATTTGGAAGCCTTTTAAAGTGGAGGACGGCTTCCAACTCTTCTCGAGTCATAAACCCTTCGAGTGGACTGTAAACTCCCTTCGTTATGTTCTCTATGTCGGCGGCAATTCCCTTATCAACATCTATTCTTTCAATTTCGCCTATTTCCTGGAGTACCCTTTCCCTTTCTTCGTCCTTTAGGATTCTTTCTATGAGCTTTCCGCCATGCGGCCTAGGCATTATCAGTTCCCACTTAGTCGATATATCCTAACGCCCTTAATCTGGCTTTTATTCTCTCCTCATCCTCTTTTGTAAACGGCTCCTCTTCTTCTTCCTTCTCAGCTAAAAGCTCTCTTAGAACATATGTGACATAGCTTGAAACCGAAGTAAAGCCCGTTCCCTTAATTCTCTCCTTTATCTTTTCAAAAAGCGGCGTCGGAATCGAAATTGTTGTAAATTTCTTTTTCTCCTCTTTTTCATCTTTCACCTTTGTAGCCTCATTAATTAAATATAATTAACCATATATAAGGATTTATTGGAACCGCTAGCACCGCAAAGTTTAGATCGAGGAGATTCGTCATAAAGTTTAAGCATCAGCGGGGAAAAATCAATGAACGTTTTCATTCTGGCTTTAGACGGGTTAGAATATTGCTTAGTAGAGAAATATGATCTAAAATACCTTAAACAAACAGTTTATGGCAAAATAGAAGTTGGAAAGGAATATACTGCAAAATATGATGTGCCTTATACGCCAGTAGTATGGCAAAGTTTCATCACTGGCAAAAAACCAGAAGAGCATGGGATTTACTCTTTCACAACATATGGAAGATTTTGGGATCGAATACGGAAACTCCCCGTCATACGGAGTATTAAGATTAAAGCGAAGATTGCCTGGAAAATTGGTATAAAGCCGAAAGCAATAACCAAAAATCATTTACGCCACAAGACTATATTTGATGAAATAAGCCCATCAATCGCAATTGATGTTCCAACATATAATCTTGTCACTGAAGATTGGTTTCTAAAATTTAAGCCTAGCCATGCAACAGAAGAACTTATAAAAACTATATGGAAATCATACCAGAAAAGAAAAGAGAAGACTTTCAATTTGATGAGCCATAAAGAATGGAAATTATTTATGGCATATTTTAGGATTCCTGATCTGCTTGGACATTTATATTTTGTGAAGTATCCATTGAAGCTTATGAATTGCTACTTAGAGCTTAATCAACTTGCACGACAAATAAAAGATAGATTACAAAAGGATACTGTCATGCTTATAGTAAGCGATCACGGCATGCAAGCAAGTAAGGATGGAGTAACGGGTACTCACAGTAAATACGCATTTTGGAGCCTAAACATTAAAACCGACTGGAAACCGAAAGATATAACTGATTTCTACCCAAAAATATTAGAATGGGTCAAAGATCATTAATGCCCACCAAAAATAGATTTTAACTCTGCCAATGTACTCTTCAGCAGTAATCTTGCTTCTTTATCTATAGCCAGTAATATCACAAAATAGACTATTCCACCAAATAATGCGTAAAGTAAGACAACCGAGATTCTCGTTGGATGCTTTATTAAGAGAAGACATGCTGCCATTATAGTCGACGCAAATGAGTAGTTTAGTATGTTTCTCCAGGGAAAACTGAAGTTTAACGTATTCCTTGCCAGTAGTATTCTAATTATTAAAAGGAATGCTTCTGCAATTACCGATAATGCTGCTAGATAAAGGGCAGACGCTACAGGATCCGAACCATGAAATGCAAGGGTAAAGTATAAGGTGGGTAGGACAATTAAAGCTTTGATGTAGGGCAGTGTGAAAATCTTAAATATCTTGCTGTGGGCGAGTTCTTTTAGCGGAATCTTGGCTTCCAAGTCAAATTTTTCAGCGCTAAAAATTATTGAATTAAGAACTTGAGAAATGCTCAAAGCCAGTATGGATGGAGCCAATAAGCGCAAAACAGGAGTTGCAACCGAATAATCGATTAATTCGCCAGCAACTTTGCCTTTTCCAAGAATTGTTAAGAATGAGTCTGCAAGCACAATTATGCCTACTGTCATAGGTATTGCGAACATGAAGAACAGCTTAAATGATTCTGAAATGTCCTCAGATTTTTGCTTCATGAGAAGCCTAGGATATAAAGCGAAAACAAGAAACACTGTATAGCTTATAACGCTGGCTATCTGAAATGCTGCTCCATAGTAAGCTCTTGCCTTTAGTCCTACTACCTCGCCGCAGACTATGATGAGTAATAGCGTAGAGAAGGCTGCTATTCTTTGACCAATAATATTGTATAAGTTAGCAACTGAACCCTTCACCCATTCTTTGACATACGACCATTCAATTTTTCCATGCAAAAATTTTCTGCTAGCATAAAGATATATTAAAAACTGGACAAAGAAAGCGCTTATAAGAGCCAGCATTGCGCCGTAAAGCCCCATTCCTAAATTTATAATGAGCCAATAGCCAAGAATTACCCGAGTCATTTCTTCAATTAGCAGTCCATAAGCTAAAATTTCTATTCTAACGGTTCTTAATATTGGCTGAAAAGCTGAAATTAAATAAATTTCCAATATTTGAATGGACGCCAATAGATATATGGAAAGATAATTTGGGCTTATATGAAGAAATGGAAGCAGAAACGGTATAAAGATAACATAAATTATTGCTGAACCAATTCCGAAAAGCAAGTTTGCAAACACCCCTGTTTTGGCTGAGTCTTTATATCCTCTGGCGAAGAAGCGTATAATCCAAAAGGGCAAAATGCTCGAAAGCAACGTGAAATATGTAACTATATCTACGTTTATGTTAGCCCATATACCATATTCAGCCTCCGGAACGCTTCTC
>QMUP01000161.1 GCA_003660635.1 Candidatus Wolframiiraptor sp. | reverse complement strand
TCGTGGTAATTGCGGTGATAGTTGTGGCGGCGATCCCATTATACAGGAAGGCGATTAGATCAAAAGTTTCAACTTGAAGCGCGTCCAAGGGGTCTGATTATCCTAGAGGTGGGATGGCTCAATTATCTCTATTCCAAGGGATCTAGCGAACTCCCTTTCGGCAGGGGAGCTCGGTTTACCTGTTATCACTATGAGCCTGCTGAGTTTTAGATCGGTTTTTGCGACTCCGAGTTTGAAGAGGACTTGGGTTAACGGTTCTCCGAATGCGGAGGCTATCGCTATGACTTCATCACCTCTCCTCGCAACGGCTTCAAAACTATGAGTTACCCCCGATTCTCCGACCAAGGTCGCGGGTCTCTCAATAGTATAGCCCTGCGCGCTCAGCCTCTGGATCTGTGTGCTCAACGCCCTATTGATCTTCTCGTATTCCTCTAGACCCTCCCTCGAGAGCTCAATCTTCTTGAATTGCTTTAGCATCATATTGGATTCGTCGTAGAAGGAGCCGCAGGAACCGCACTTGAAGGCTATGTTAACCTCGTCTGACTCCGTTTTACAGTCCTGACAATAATATCGCTTATAGTATAACTCTATTCCCTCAGAGGACTTACACTGGGGACACCTTAGCTTCCCCTCAGTTAAGAAATTCGACTCCGCCCCGACGTAACCACATGTATGCCTGTAATACTTTACTTCATGGACCCTGAATGAGCCGCAGTTTTTACAGGAGATGAGGGCGACCTGGGAGCATGAGCCGCAGAGGGGGCATGCCGCGACCGAGAACTCGACTTCTCCCTCAAATGCCAGCCCCTTCTTGACTAGGTCTCGGATTAGGTCTTCGGCCTTGCTAAGGGAGATCCCGACTATGTCTGGATAGTGGCCTCCCTCCTTGCTGGCCGCTAGGGGCATGGGCTTAAGGGTTCCCCTGACTTTTAGGGCTTCTAGGGTCCTCATCCTCGCCTCGGAGAATTCGTCCTCCTCCTCGAGGGCCTTCTCAGCTGGGCGGCTTGTCTTCTCTTCTTCGCCGACAACCTGAACCTCCTCAAGCGCGAGGTCTCGCCTCCTATTCCTATATCTGATGCCCAAAAACGCGATGAAAGCCACGCCGGCGAGGGTTGGGACTAAGATCTCGATTCTCTGGAAAACTTGGATGAGCCATTCGATGAATCCCTGGAAATCCATCGGGGGCACAGCTTATTCACCAATAAGGCAATAACAATAGGTATATCAACGTAGCGGCAAGGATGCCTATCCCAGCCCTCCAGGTGGTGGCCGCCGTGTGGTCGCATAGCTTAGAGACTGCTAAGCCGAGGGTTAGCGAGATTATCACGGAGGCGGGGAGGAGCAGGTTTCCGAGGCCGGAGAGGACGGGCTGGCCGAAGATGAAGGGCGTGGGCTGAGCGATTACTGGGCCGCCGGAGATTTGGGGGGCATAGCGGCTTGAAAACTCCTTTAGGGGCCTAGTTATCGCGTAGCTCATCATCAGGATTACGGCTCCCGCGCTCATGCTTATGAGCTCGTAGAATCTCAGCCTACCCCGCATATCTCTATAGGCGTGGTAGAGCCTCTGGGCGGTTCTTGCCACGACTTCGAGGGCTTTCGCCCCAGCCCCCGAATCCTTGACCACCTTTATCGTCGAGAGGACGAGCTGGAGCTGCCTGCTCCTCGGATCGGTCTTCACACCCACCGACACCCTCCGAATCTGCTCAGCAACCCGCCCATCCTTAACCATCTGGAACGACCTATGAACTGGATACCCGAGCTCCAGCTTAACCGCGAGTCCCTGGGCGAGCAGGTGCCCGCCCTCCATCTCCCCTATTGCCCTCCTAACCTCGTAGCTCGCCGGGATGGAGAGGGCTACTAGGGCGGCTCCAAGGCCGAGGTATAGCCAGGGGTCTAGCGGGGTGAAGCCTCTGAAGGGGAGGGTTAAGAAGATTGTTATGCCTATTATCGCGGCTTGGGCTGGGAGGATCTTCTTGGCCCTCGGGGAGAGGATCACTATCGGGACTCCCTGTAATGCTGAGGCCGCGATGTAGGTGATTATCGAGGAGATCAAGGCGATTGGGAAGATAAGCTCCAGGCTCCCGCCGAACATGGCGGTGAAGGAGACGAAGAGGGGGATTAGCACCATGATCATCATGCTCGCCTCAGCCAGGTTCTCGGCGCTCTCGCTCTTCTTCCTCGCGCGCTCAGCCGCGTATTCCTCCTCATCCCACAGGAGGACCCTAACCCTAGAGGCGGGGTCGAAGCCCGTGAACGCCTCCTCCCCCAAGGACCGGATCACGCTTGTCACCCGCTTGCTCGGGGCCTGATAGTTTAGGAGGACTTCCGGGAGATCCCCCTTGACCTCGGCTTCCCGGAGCATTCTCGCGACCTCTTCATGGAAGGTTGGCATGAGCTCTTTCTCGCCTGCAGCGGCTTCAAGCGCCTTCTTCAGCCCCCAACCCGCCTCAAGCCTCGCATAGACATAGCTTAGGAAGATGGGTAGCTCTTCCTCGAGTCTCGAGGCCTTCTCCTTCTTTAGGGCTATTGGTAGGAGTCCGAGGAGGCCGAGGGCTACTAAGAGGAGGATTATCGTGGGGTCAAGCAACCGCGACTACCTCCGCCCTGGCCTGGCTTCTGAGGATCTCAGCCCTCCTTCTGAGCTCGAATTCGAAGACTTCTTCGACTTCCAATCCCTTATGGATTAGGGCGAGCTTTCGGAGGATCTTTATCGGGGTCTTGAGCTCCTTCCCGGGCTCGTAGATCCCCTCCCACTTCCCTCCCCTATTCTCGTAGATCGCGGTTATCTGCCTCCTCCCATCCGGCCTCCTGGCGATGAAGACCACGTAGTCGATGAGGGCGAGTTGATCGGCCCTGAGGTTCATCGGATGGCTCATCAGCCTCCCAACCATGTGGTCTAAGTTGTCGGTGTGGAGGGTCGTCGCCGTCCCGTGGCCTATCGCCGCCGCAGTGACCATATCCTGTATCTCCTCCGCCCTGGCCTCCCCAACGGCCAACACCGTGGGCCTGTGTCTGAGAGCCGCCTTGACGAGCTGGGTGAGCGGGATCTCGGTCTCCTTTGAGCCAGGCGTCGTCGGCAACCTCGCGTAGAGCGGCATCCAGCCCGGATGATCCCTCAAGTTTATCTCGGGATGCTCCTCGATCGTCACTATCTTGAAGTTCTTTGGGAGCTGGAGGAGTATCGCGTTCAATAGGCTCGTCTTACCGCTCCCCGTTA
>QMUP01000160.1 GCA_003660635.1 Candidatus Wolframiiraptor sp. | reverse complement strand
TGTCCAGGGATTTACTCACCCACCCGTCGCTCGTGCCGAATGACGCCGGGTCTATTTCGAGTGAGAGGAGTTTTTCATCCGAGGGGATATACGCGTCTATTAGTACTGTGAACCGCATCCTGATGTCTCCTTTATACACCCAGTCTCCATCGGGTATGTTCTTCCTCCACCCCTCTCCCTTATCCCAGACATCCGAGCCCTCATACCAGTATCGATAGTAGCCGTATTCGCCCTCGGCTTCCTTGAGCTTGAAGCAGAAGGCGTATTTCTCTCCGGGCTGGATCTCGAAAGCCGGATCGATGTCAAAGGACACCCATGCGGCGGAGGTTGGGGTCTCGGTATATGGCTTCGTGTCCGTGTAGAAGACGTTGGTTCCCGGCGTCCCATCCGGGTTCACGTCCCTTATCTCGAAAACGACGTCCTCGACGGTTCCATATCTCTTGATGTAGACTTCGACCTTGGTTACCTTGACCCTCTGCGTCGGCGAATAGGTCTCGGCTATCCAGAATCCCTTGCCCTGCTGGTCGTATGGAGTAGTTTCAACGGAGCTGCCCGTTTGATTTCCATCGGCGGTCTGCTTAGAATACTCCTTTAAGACGGCCTTCCTAAGCTCGACTCTCAGCGGGTTCTGCGGGGAGCCATTCTTCCTGCCATAGAGCTGGACCGCCGTGAGCTTCAAGGCATTTGAGCCGGTCTCGAAGACCTGCCCTATCTGCTTGGAGCCGTAAACCTGGTTCTCCGTCCCCGTATTCTCATTCGAGATCTGAGTCGAAGGAGTAGTATCAACGCTCCAGGTCTTAGCGGTCTTATCCGCGTCTTTTTCTTCTTCTAGGGGCATCGCCTGGCCATAAGCCCACCTGATCGGAAATCCCTCGAGCTCCGTATAGGTTACCTGGCTCATCCACCCTCCCTCCACACGAACTTTGCCAACTTTATCCTCGGAGACCCCGAATCCGGAGACGGCCTCGTAAGCGTGAATTTCAGCTTAAGCTGCTCCCTGGTCGCGGGGATGAACACGTGGTCGGAGTCTATCAAAAGTTTAGGCAGATCGGTTTCCAGTTCAAGGGAGTTTACCTGCGAAAGGGTGGGCGAGCCGACTTCCCCCATGCTGGAGATCAATATCTCATATTTTCGCCAAGCTCCTCCCAGGTGATTTATCGCCGCCTCAAAGTAGTTTTCCTCATCGCATACTAGGCGGATTAATAGGTCTGGGTCGTCGTCTTGTGAGCAGAGGTAGAGGACAAGGTACTTGAACCTCGACAGATCCCAGCCCGCATCCCTACTCTTCGGGTAATAGATTCTCATAACCGAGTCAGCTCTAACGGCCTCGATGCTCCAGTAGCTGACCACGGCGTTCCCCGAATCCGCCAGAGATCCACCGCTTATCCCCCACTCCGACGCGTTTCCCTCGGTCCACCACCCAGCCTGCCTCGGAAGATACTCGAATTCATAGTCCTTCGGGATGTCTTGTGCGATCGCGGAGTCATCCACCCTCATCAAGTCAACCCGCACCTCCCCGCCCCCAACCTCGTAGTCGTAGTGGATTCTGAGCCAGCGGGTGAAGAGCTCGGATGGGAGACATGAAAACTCGAATGAACCGGAGGTGGATCCGGATGTGAGGGACGCGTATCCATCGCCGTCTAACATCACGTTCTCCGGGTTCTCGAGGAGGAGCGGCGGCCTATTGACTAGTCTAACGGTCTTCGCGTCGGCTTGGATCTTGACCGCGGCGTTCAGGGAGCGGACGAGCGTCGAGGTTTCCTCGGCGGAGCTTATGGTCTTTCCGAAGCGGGCGGCGACGTCGTTTCCAATACTCTCCACCAAGAATTCCTCGAAGAGCTGGTGCCTGCCCCCTATGTGGAGCCTCACCCTGGGCCTGACTCCGAACATGTATTCTACCCCGAGTACCGCGAGGTCGTCTTCTACCCCGATCTTCGGGAGGTTAACCGAGACTACGTCGCCTAGATCGACGCCGAGGGACTCGAAGTCCTCTAGGTGCATTAGGATCTCTAGTTCGCGGCCGTACTCCCTGTTCAGCGCGAGCCTGATGTCCGCCCTCCTCTCCGCCTCATCCTTAGAAGTCAGGAATGGGTCGTGGACGATTACCGGGAGGTCTCCATCTCCCTCGCTGACATCGGCCAAGACCTCTCCATTCGCGCCGACGTAGATCACGCGGTTCTTGAGTTCCCACCTATCCTCGGAGTAGCGGGCTGAAAGACACTTGGATTCTTCGATCGTGGCGGCTGGCGAGCCGGCTTCCTTCGGCTTGAAGTAGAGGACTTTATTCGGCTTCATCCTCAGCCAGTAGTTCACTCCCCGGGCGACGCTCCGCATTATCTTGAGAGCGGTCTGGTTCTCGATCTCCCACGGCGCGAGCAGCTCATCTCCATCATCGACGTTTGATGTATCGACTCCTTCCTCCAGCGATGCGAGGTCCCTGATTATCTCGCCGGCCTTGGTGCCAGTTGGATAGCTGCGGTAAACCACGTGCCGCTCATATTTGATCAGATGAGTGTACGCCGTCACATCCACCTCGACTTTTTCACGTTGACTTATCCTCCTCTCGTAGATCACACCCTCGAAGACCGTTGACTCATTCCTAGTCAACCTGACTTCGTTGCCGACCTTGAGGTAATCTAGCTGGGTGGCCGGATCATCGACCGCGATCTTGAATCTGAGTCTCTCCAAGTCCCGCGCCTCGAATTCGTGGACTAGTTCGACGCATAGATCACCGAGATCGAGAAAGTCTCCCCCAGACCTGTAGAGAATTAACTGGATCATCTAGGACATCACCGCGCTCAGCCTACGCCTCAACTCACCTGAAATTATCTCAGCGAGTTCACGTGGGTCGCCGACCCCACCCGCGTTCACGTTGACGTTTAGGTTGATGACCTTGGTCGAAGCGTATCCGCCGCGTCTAAACCACTCCGCGATGCTCCGAGGCAGAACCATCTCCCCTCGGTGGAGTATCGCCTCCGTGGTCCTCGTCACCTTCCACGCGCCGCGTTGGAATCCATGCGGTCTCTGGAAACCACCTCTCGATGATTCACCCTCGGTCTTCACGAGTATCTGCCTAATCGTGTAGGATACCTCCATTCCATCGAGTTGTCTCAGCTTCCGGATGAGCTCGTCAACCCCCTCGACGTTCCCCCTCACCGCCTGCTCCGCGGCCTTCAAGGCATTTACCAGAATATTGTGGAGTGATTCCGAGGCGCTCTCCACGTTTATTCCG
>QMUP01000159.1 GCA_003660635.1 Candidatus Wolframiiraptor sp. | reverse complement strand
GCGATCTCCTCGAAATCCACGTCCCCCTCAAGTTTACCAAGATTTGGTTTCAGAAAATTGGCCAAGATTTGGAGAGCCGTGGTCTTCCCAACGCCATTTTTTCCGATTAAACCCATAACGGTTTCGGGTTCAAGGTAGGGGAGCCTGTAAAGTCTAAATGCGTTAGGACCGTATTGATGGACCAAATCCCCCTCAAGTTCCCTCGGGAGGTTAACTATGGTTATCGCCTTGAAGGGACATTTCGCGGCGCAGATACCACAGCCTATGCATAGGGGTTCGATGATCACCGGGTAGCCGTCTTCCCCGAGCTTTATCGCCTCAACTCCGCTCCTAACCCTTGGACAGAATCTGATACACTGGAGGCTACATTTCTTGGGGTCGCATTTTTCGCGGTCGATGACGGCTACCCTTAGCTGCAAATGCTATCTACCGCCCTGAAGCCAGCTTCTTTATACTGGCTTTTATTAGGTCTTCGGCCTCCTCGACTATCTCCCTGAGCCTCTTCTCGGTCTTGGCCTCGGCGGTCATCTTGATCTGCGGCATCGTATTAGATGGTCTTATTAGAACCCATCCGTCGTCAAAATATGCTTTCACACCGTCTATCGTGTTGATCTCTAGGCCGCGGGAACGATATTGCTCGGCGATGTCTTCTACGACTTTCCACTTCACTTCATCTGCGCATTCATAGGTCTTTATCGGGATCGAGGGATAGTGGGGAATCTCGTCTACGAGCTGTGAAAGTCTCTTACCGCTCTTCAAGACTATTTCCGCCATCTTGAGAGTTGCGTAAACCGCGTCATCGAATCCCCAGATCTCGGGGAAGTAGAAGTGATTGCTTTTCTCTCCTCCTATTACGGCGTTCTGCTCTCTCACAGCGTTCAGGAGAAACGCCCTGCCAACCCTCATCTCAACGGGCTCGCATCCCATCTCTAGGATTATTTCCCTTAACGCACTGCTACTGGAAACGTCGAAGACTACTTTTCCTTTCTTTTCGAGGTGCTTGACGTAGATGGCCAGCGTGATGTCCCCTGGGATTATCCTGCCCCGCTCGTCCACGAAGACGACTCGATCCCCATCTCCATCGAATCCCGCGCCGAAATCCGCCCCCATTTTCACCACAAAATTCTGGAGGTCTTTGAGGGTCTCCTCATTCGGCTCTGGGAGATGTGCGGGAAAACGTCCATCGGGGACATCGTTTATCGCCTTTATCTCTAATCCGAGCTTCTCGGCGATCCTTGGCAGCGGGATCGTGGTGGCGCCATTAGAGTAATCCACAGCGATCGTGAGCTTTCCGTCTAAATGGAACCTGGAGGCGATGAATTCGACATAAGGTGTCAGCGCGTCGACTTTCTCGATTTGACCCCTCTTATCCACCTCTCTGAACCGTTTATTCAGAACTATGTCTTTGAGTTCCTCCATCCCCGCGCCAGCCGACAACGTCGCCCCTCCAGGCTTAACTAGCTTGAAGCCATTCCATTCAGGAGGGTTATGGCTTGCCGTGACTTGGACTCCGCCGTTGACCTTGAAGTGGACGGTGGAGAAATAGACCATGGGCGTCGTGACCATTCCTAAGTCTAAGACATCGCATCCGGCCCTCGATAGACCACGCGCCACGGCGTTTGCGAGGACTTCTCCGCTAAGCCTCACATCCCTTCCCACCACAACTTTACCTTTGTTACCGAGGAGGGTGCCGTACCCGAGGCCGATTAATTCGGCTACTTCCTCATCAAGGTCTTCTCCGTAAACTCCCCTGATGTCATATGCCCTGAAGATATGTGATTTGACCATCAGGCATCAACCAATAATTATTGTCCCCTCTTTTGGACTTTAACCCTTCCCACATGAAACTTAATAATGATGCGGAATTAAGTGGAGCACAAAACAGTTAGAGATGGAGAGCGTGTTAGGTCCCCCTTGCGAACTCTCTCTTTATATATCTTTCCGATATCCCGTTATTTCCATCCGGAGACCCGACATAAACCTAAATTAGCAGGGTTTACCGCGTAAATATAAGTGAGAAGCCATGGCACGTGAGCGAATAGTAGTTGAATCTAAGGTTAGGGAGCTACTCCCTGAGGGGATGAGGCTGGCTTCCGACGCCCTTGAAGGATTGGATGCCGTTGTAAGAGAACTCGTTAACAAGGCCGTCCAGAGATGTAGGGCGAATGGTAGGAAGACGATCATAAAAGAGGACTTCTAAATCCTCACCAAATATTTTATTACAAAAATTCCCTGAAATTTTTATCGATAAAAAATGTTAGGGATTTCTTGAGAGATCACCAATACTTTATTTTGTTCTCCTTGATGTAATCGTAAACCCTCTTCGCGGTCTTCTCCATCCCGAAAGCCTTCATGTGCAGTAGTGTGTCAGCGTATGCTCTAGCCCTAATTACCTCTTTCGCCTCATCACTTATTTTATCAAATTCTTGGAAGAACTCCTTTAACGCATGTTTGCAGTTCTTCACGAACGTCTCCGCTTCTGGGACGCCTTCTTTCCCGAACTTATCCATAACCCATTTGTGGATCCTCTGGTAGAGTTCTGGTTCGTAGATTCTGAGTATATCGTAGACCGTGAGCATGTAGTATGTCGCGACGTTTCCTTTATTGATCATTCCCTTCGGGAATTTCTCAGCAATCAGGTAGAGGGGGGTTCCGCTTATCCCGTGTTGCGCCACCCTCGTCTTGAATCCGTGATCCCATAGTGCTTGAACTATTTCGACGGTTCTCTTTATGTTGATCCCGAGCTGTGGGATTACATTTCCCTCTGCGTCGACGGATACTCCGTGTTTGGAGCCATTATTTATGGCGAGCCAGTGGAGATCTATTCCATTCTTCTTCATGGCCTCAACGTAGTATAGGGCCTCAGAAACTTCGGTGAGCTCACTCTTACCTATTTCTCCGACCTCGCCCTCTCGTCCATAATTCCTGTGCCCGATTAGCTCATCTAGGTAATTGAAAAGTTCGGTTCCGGTTTCAATTATCCGTTTGAGCTGCTCTGGGACCGTGTCTTTTGTCAGGTCGAAGAGATAGGATGCGTCGATGGCGAAACTCGTGAATCCAGCTTCGACCCTGGCCTTCAATTCCCGTTTTACGTTCTCGAGTTCTTCATCGGTCCCCTTCTTCACCACAACGTGGTCGGCGTGCAGGACATATCCATACCAACCCACGTTCTCGGCGGCTTTTCTCACCCTTTCCGCGAATACTTTGGGGGTCATCCCCGTATATCCTCCCTTGAGGTTCATTTC
>QMUP01000158.1 GCA_003660635.1 Candidatus Wolframiiraptor sp. | reverse complement strand
TATTTTTCGATAAAAAATTGTTGGAGAGAAGATTTGGTGTTTATTTTCTTGATAGGGTTGTTCCCGAGGTTAGGTCTATTATTGCTCCGCTGTATCCCCAGATGAATCCCTTTATCCCGAAGTTTTCGGCGAAGTCGTCGTTCATGACCAATAGGTTGTGGTAGAATAGCCTCACCTCGTCGCCTGGCCTGAATTCGTCGGAGACATCCTTCCAGGTCACAGTTTCTCCTCCGGCTTTAATCCATTCCCCGTTTGCCAGCGCGAGCACCGTGTTTCCATTCCTCTCCAATATCATGTAGTTTTCTCCTGTGTCGGCGACTTCTCCCCTGAAGCTCAGGTAGATGGAGCTATGCTTATGTCCTCTAGCACAATATCTCAGCAGGCTGGGCCTGACTAGGATGACATCTCCCTGCTTTATTCCCAGCAAGATATCCCCCGTGACGTTTCCCTTTTCGATTGTCGTCATCACTATTAGGGCGTCTCCCCCTTCGACGTAGTTCATCGCCTCGATCCAAGGCATCACCCTAACTTCCTCGGAGATCAAGATCCACCTCCCCTTGGCGAACAGGCTGAGATTCTCCCCGGATTCGTTTACTATGGTTATCGTCGAGTTATCTATCGAGTCTATGGCGACGTGGAGGAATGCCGGCTTCTCGGCAGTTACCCTAATTTCGAAGGCGTAGGCGCCTGAGACTAGCAGCACCATCGCTATGATGGAGATCGCGAAAACCGCTTTCTTAGATCTTAACTTCACCTTCATGCTTTCATGATATCTCTTTAGGCGCGATCTGAAATAGAGTGTGAATGATTCGTACATAAGGCTTTTTACAAAGATTTCCAGAAAATCTATGCGGATATGCCTCTTAGGGTGATCCTTGGATATGATATCGTGATGAGCTTCGTAAGCTCCGCGGCGGCCTTCATAATATCATACTATGCTTATAGGGCATATTCTGTGACGAAGAAGAAGTCATTCCTATTACTCCAGTTAGGATTCACCTTCGCGGGATTCGGTTTACTCCTTGATTCAATCCTACTTTCAGCGGCGATACTCTCGAGAATATTTCACTTAACAACCACGGGTTACACCCTTTACTTCGCTTTAACCGTGATCGCCTATGTCCTCGTCCTAAGTTCCTATGCCGTGGATAAATTCGAGTTTTCCGAAACTTCCATTCCCTCGCTTCTCCCGTTAATAGGGTTTGGGGCGTTGCCCGAGGGCATCCTCCTCACCTTAGCCGGCGCGATAACTATCCAGCTGGGATTAAATTTCTTCCTGAATCGCTCGGTTGATAAGTTATTGATCTTTATGGCCTTTGCCTTCATCTTTTTTGGCCACCTATTCTTCATGCTCCAGGCGATAAGGTTTGCCGGATTCTTAATCCTCGGCCACATCTTCAGATTCTTGGGCTTCGCTTCCTTTCTCGCGTTCATCCTGAGGGTGGTGAAGCCCGGTTGAAACCATACAGGTCAAGGCTTAAGATAATTATGGATATACTTGAGGCCATCAGCCTACATGGTGGAAAAATTTCGACGATACTGACCTATGCTAATCTTTCCCATGACCGGTGCGTAAAGTATCTCGAGGAATTGCTCGAGAAGGGTTTAGTGGAGGAGGGAGCCGACGGATACGCGCTTACTGAGAGGGGTTATAAATTTCTCCAAGAACTTAAGCGGGCGGAGAGATTGGCTGAAGCCTTTGGATTTAGGCTCTGAGATCCCCCTGTTTTCCTCGATCTTAGACTTTGCTTTACACTTATTAGTTGCCTGAAGAATATGGTTTATGACTTGTCTCCTGCCAGATCTTCCCGCATGAAAAAGGCCAAGAAAGAAGCGCCGGAGGAGCCCTCAATCCTCGAGCACTTCTTAGTCCCAAAGCATAGGGTTCTCCCACCTGAGGAAGCGCAGAAGATCCTCGAGAAGTATAGGGTAAAGCCCCGGCAGCTACCGTATATTTTGGCATCGGATCCGGTGGTCAAGGCCCTTGGGGCCAAGCCCGGGGACATCATCGAGATAATCAGGGACTCTGAGACAGCTGGTAAAGCCGTTTATTATAGGATCGTTGTGGAGGAGGAGTGAGGAGCCCCTGGAAGGGGGAAGAGTTAAAATCTAGGACAATGGGAGAATGATGGGCGGTAGGATAGCTGTGTCCCCCAATTTAGGATTTCAGGTCGAGAAAATCGCGTTAGGAGGGAGGATGTGAGATGCTTAAAGAGGTTGAGCTTAAGCATGAGGATCTCTGGGAGGTAATCCGAGCGTTCATCGAGGATGAAGGCCTAGTCCAGCACCATTTACGCTCATACAATTCATTCATAAAGGAGGGATTATCCGAACTCATAAAATCCCTCGGAGACCTGGAGATTAGGACGCGTTATGGGACCCTAGTTCTCAAGATGCGGGATCCCGAGATCGGGGCGCCGATAGTCGAGGAAATCGACGGAACGGTAATCGAGAACGTGACCCCGATGGAGTGTAGGCTTAGGAACCTGACCTATGCCGCTCCGCTCTACGTAACCATGACGCTTTACCTCGACGGTAAGCCGATAACGCAGCCCGAGAAGGTGAAGGTTGGGATTCTCCCGATAATGGTGAAGTCGGATATCTGCCCGCTATCAAAGATGAGCGAGGAAGAGCTCATGGAGATCGGCGAAGATCCAAGGGATCCAGGCGGATACTTCATCATAAATGGGTCTGAGCGGGTAATCGTCGCGATAGAGGATCTCGCTCCGAACAGGATCCTCGTAACCGAGAAAGACTCTAATGGAGGGCAGTTCATCGCGGTCGTCATCTCGATGGCCCACGGGCGGCAGGCGAGGACTGAGGTCACCTATAAGACCGGTGGGCCGCTGAAGGTCTTCTTCTCGAGGATCTACAAGGGGATACCTGCCATCATAATGCTCAGAGCGCTCGGGATGACTAATGACCGAGACATCCTAAACATGGTTTCTTCACTAAAGGAGGTCCAAGAACTCTTGGCGCCCTCCTTCGAGGAGGCGGAGGGGATAGATAGCGAGCAGGAGGCCCTGCGCTATATAGGCAACAGGATCGCATTTGGATACGCAGAAGAGTATAGGATCCAGAGGGCCGAGCAGCTCATCGACAACGTCTTCCTACCGCATATAGGGACCAGCAAGGCGGCGAGATACCAGAAGGCGATCTTCCTCTGCGAGATGATCGGAAGGGTATTGGAGACCAGTCTAGGTATTAGGAAGCCGACTGACCGAGACCACTACGCGAATAAGAGGCTGAAGCT
>QMUP01000157.1 GCA_003660635.1 Candidatus Wolframiiraptor sp. | reverse complement strand
ATCCTCCTCCCCGATCTGGATAGCGAGGGAAAGCACTTGCTGAAGCTCGTTAAGAAATCCTTGGAAGGAGTCGTCAAAGACGTCGACGTGACTTACTGGAGGAGGCTGAGGATCATCAGGAAGATGGGATTTACGCAGATCGAGTCCATGCACCTAGTTTTCAAGAAACTTCAGCGCGATCTTCCGCCATAGATTCCCGAGATCGCTTATGCTCTATCAGATCCGCCAGAACCAAGAGCACGTTTACTATCACTAAGATCATTAACACCACCCTGCCGTATGGTGGATAAAGTTCCCCTGAGAGGAAGAGGGAGAGATATCCTATTCCAAGCCAGTTTGGGATCTTGAATCCAGTCCACCTCCCGACGATATTCTCGTAGGGGACGGGTGACCACCAATCTATTCCCGGATTCGCATCCCCCTTAGTATACACTCCCTCGGGAGATTTCTTCACAACCCTGTGGACGATTAGCTTATCTGCCCCAGGGCTGTAAAATACGATCACGTCCCCGACCTTGAGGTCTTCAGGGCTCACAGGCTCCATCAAGATTATGTCCCCCACATTCAGAGTCGGGGTCATGCTCCCAGACTTCACGGTCAGCAGGGGGGTGACGTGGCCGGTAAGCCTGTATGCCGCGAGAACCACGAGAAACAGCAGTAATATCACCACTATTGACGTACTTACCGCGGTCCTGACCCTCAACCAAGACACCTCCTCTAAACCCTTGGAACCCTCCTAGGCCTCCTGGCCGCGGCCCGCCTCCTCGCAGGACGACGCCTTGGCCTCTCCCTTGGGATCTTCGACAAAGCGAAGCTCGAGATGGCGAGGTTTACGGCTCCTGCGGCCACGGATATCTCGAAGCCGTGGTTATGGGAGACTGGATATAGGAAGTTGATTGAGCGGCTTGTCCTGAACTCGAATTCAAAGGAATATGTGTTGTTCTCTATCTGGATCGAGGCATTGTAGGTTCCCACGGGGAGGACGCTCTCGATCGATCCATCTCCTCCGCTCTGAGCCCGCTCTATCTCCCCGAATTTATCCTTGATCACGAGCTCGGCTCCTTCGACGGGTTTCCCCTCCGGATCATATATCCGGATCTTGAATGGGTATAGATGCGAATAAAGCGCGGTCTCTCCCATAGGCTGCTCTAAGTAGATCTCCATGAACCCGGCATCCCTCTTCCTATACAGTATCTGGATCTTGACATCGCTCCTTGGAAGCCTTTCCGAAAACGTGTTGCTGGAGCTGAGGTCGTGGGCCGCCTTCAGTTCTCCGTCCACGTATATCAGCGCCTCGCCCTCGTTCACCGGTTCCCCATCGCCTCTAAGAACCTTGATCGTTATAGTGTAGACGGATGTTACGCATACCACCCGCATCTCATCTTTTACGAGGTTGAATCTGACGGGATCCGTATCTACTTCTACTCCCTTATAGAATGCGCGGATATCTATCGTGGTGTTGGGTAGATTCTTAATGACTGCTTCTCCGTTTGATGAGATGTTTTTCTCGACCTCGATGTCTCCGAAGGAGAGGATCACGGATCCTTGATCTAAGGGCTTCTTCAAGGCATCGAGCATTACGAGCTTAACATCGAGCACCCCCGCGGCACGTAACTCGACTTCCCTCGTATTCGACTGGATATCTATTGGCTGATCTAGGACTTTGAACCCGTGATAGTTTGCTATTAATCTGTAGTGCGCTACCGGGATGTTCTTTATCTCTATGATGCCCTCTTCATTACTCGTTCCCGCCAGCTTGAGGGACCCATGAAACAGCTGTAGATCTATGTTAGTTAGGGTGGTTTCCCCATCTTTGTCGAGGATCTTGAATGCGGTGTTTATGACCGAGAGCTCCATCCGGAGATCGACGTCGGAAGTGAGCGCGAGCGTTTGCTCCCCGACTTTTATTCCCCCTAGATATGCGGTGATCTCATAGGTTAATGGGAGCAGCATTCCAGAAGATCCCTTTCCATCTGGGCCCGTGTTTATGGATAATACTTTCTCGCCCTCGGGGAGGGATATGGATATGTTCACGCCTATCGGTTCGTTGTCGAGGTTAACTGTTGTGAAGTTTATCCTGTAGCCCGTAAGATTCAGCCTCACGACCTGGTTTTCTTCGACGATGTTTATGCCCGGGATCTCTCCCACTTTCTTGTCCTGATAGAAGAGCGTTACAAGATATCCTTCAGCGCGTGGGAGATCTTTTAGGGTCGCCTCGCCCTCCTCCGTTTGGACCTCAACCCTGACGGGGTCCTTATAGAATTCCACCTTAAGCGATTTCGCGATAGTCTCGTTTGCGAGGATTGAGGCGTTTACCTCGATTTGTATGTCGTAGAACCATGCTTTAATGGATCCCTGGGATGTATCCGAAGTGACCTCATAGGTTCCGGAGTAGACTAAGATATCTCCTAGGTAAACTTTGAGTGTGTAGTTGGTGAATGGCGTGTGGCTGAATCTGAGGACGCCGTTGATCGAGTTGGCTTCGGAGATCGCCGTATCATCTTTAATGAGTACTCCTCTCAGCGTGTAGTCCGTTATCTCGCGTTCTCCATCATACTCGTAGACCGTGATGTTGAGCTTTGCGGCATTTACCTTGATCGTCTTTTCCACGTCGTCACCTGACACCCGTATCTCCTTCCCCTCGGATTCGTAGACCTTTACGTCCTTGAGAAAAGCAACGACATAGTATCTCCCATTGGGGATCAGTTTCAAGACGGCTTTTCCATTAGCGTTGGTCGTCGCGGAGGCTATCGGATCCTCGTCGAGTTCAGGTCTCAGCTCCACCTTCACATCTTTAACGGGGACTTCATTCACGTCCTCGACGGTTAAGGTCACTCGGTAGAGGGGTAAACTTAAGCTGAGGGGTTCTACGATCCCTTCGGTGAGATTTACTTCAGGTTTCTTATGGGTGAACTCGCGTTCAATGTCCTTGTATTTCACCGTGATATCGTATTCCTCGCTTGGTATCGGCCCGAAGGTGACCTCGCCATTCGAATCCGTTATGTTAGAGTATCGTATGGAGTCGTTGCTGCGTAGCACTATGGTGACATTAGCGTTTGGGACGGGATCCCTACCTTTCCCATCCTTCACGATTATCGTCCACTCGCTCACGACACTCGCGTTAGCCCTGTACGTTGACTGATTATAGTTTGATATAGTAGCCTCAAAGACCTTGTATCCAGATGGATAATATACCTTGATCTGATATGTGTCTGTAGTATTTATCTGGAACTGGACCTCACCGTTTGAGTTCGTTGTGTCATTTTGCCCATCGAGT
>QMUP01000156.1 GCA_003660635.1 Candidatus Wolframiiraptor sp. | reverse complement strand
TTGCTGTTCTTTTTTAATTAAGATTTTTTGAAAGTTTGTTGATAAAGATAACAGAATAGGTTTAAGAATTTGGGAATAAACTTGCTGTTCTTTTTTAATTAAGATTTTTTGAAAGTCAAGAAAAACCTAAATGGAGGCGATAACGATACCGGGGCTCTTGCTGTTCTTTTTTAATTAAGATTTTTTGAAAGACAAGAAAGGAAGCGAATACTAGGATGCTCTGAACACAGTCTTGCTGTTCTTTTTTAATTAAGATTTTTTGAAAGAATTTTTTATAACTTGAAAGGAGGGGTCGTGTTATGGAGAAGACTTGCTGTTCTTTTTTAATTAAGATTTTTTGAAAGTGTAGGGATTGTGGAGGTATGATGGAGAAGATTGTTGTTACTTGCTGTTCTTTTTTAATTAAGATTTTTTGAAAGTTATTTCTGTCCTTGTTGTGGCAACGTTGTTAAAAAACCTTATCCTTGCTGTTCTTTTTTAATTAAGATTTTTTGAAAGAAGCGAGGTGGAAGAAATTAGAGACGCTGAGAGTTCATTTATCGATACTTGCTGTTCTTTTTTAATTAAGATTTTTTGAAAGAAAAACTTCTTTTAGGAGGTTCTAATGAAATTCACATTAAAATTGACTTGCTGTTCTTTTTTAATTAAGATTTTTTGAAAGACAAGGTTTTTAGAGTTGCGGAAAAACTTGTAAGGGAACTTGACTTGCTGTTCTTTTTTAATTAAGATTTTTTGAAAGATAAGAATTTTGAGAAAGAGCTTGAAAACGCGAAATCGATGAACTTGCTGTTCTTTTTTAATTAAGATTTTTTGAAAGTTACTACTTTGTCACAGGGGGATGGTAAGCTTGGAGGAGGCCCTCTTGCTGTTCTTTTTTAATTAAGATTTTTTGAAAGACTTGGAGCTTGAGAAAGTTTTAGGTGAACTTAACCTCGAACTTGCTGTTCTTTTTTAATTAAGATTTTTTGAAAGGTAAATGGTTTATTGAACTAGTGAGGTAATGGAAATGAAGGTCTTGCTGTTCTTTTTTAATTAAGATTTTTTGAAAGTTCGATAAATACGAGAAAGAGAGAGAAATTCGTGTTAGAGACTTGCTGTTCTTTTTTAATTAAGATTTTTTGAAAGAAGAATCAACGATAAATCACTAGGTTTGATGGGAGAAGCTAAACTTGCTGTTCTTTTTTAATTAAGATTTTTTGAAAGATGAGATTGTGAAGAAAAGATTGGTGAAGAGAGTTTTGGGGTTAGCTTGCTGTTCTTTTTTAATTAAGATTTTTTGAAAGGTTGTTTCTGAAAGTGTTACAGCCAATTGGAGAATTAGAATAACTTGCTGTTCTTTTTTAATTAAGATTTTTTGAAAGTTGGTTATTAGGTTGCTCGCGTAGTCAAAGACTGCACTTTCTTGCTGTTCTTTTTTAATTAAGATTTTTTGAAAGGGTAAGGATAGAATATGTAGGGATTGTGGTGGATTAATGTTTAACTTGCTGTTCTTTTTTAATTAAGATTTTTTGAAAGGAAGCGAACCAAGAACCACTAGACGCTGGCGTAACATCAAACTCATCCATCTTGCTGTTCTTTTTTAATTAAGATTTTTTGAAAGGACGAACTTGAAGTAAAAACCTCAGGCAGTTTGGTTGGCAGTCCACTTGCTGTTCTTTTTTAATTAAGATTTTTTGAAAGTCAACTTAATTAACTCTGTTTTCCACAGCAACGCAAAAAATCTTGCTGTTCTTTTTTAATTAAGATTTTTTGAAAGGGATAAAGATAAAACTATTGAGGTGCCGGCTTCACTTGCCCCTTGCTGTTCTTTTTTAATTAAGATTTTTTGAAAGGCATGTGCAAGGTTACAAGTATTACTATGTGGCAATAAGAAGCTCTTGCTGTTCTTTTTTAATTAAGATTTTTTGAAAGGATGCAGGTTACTGGTACATTCCCGTTCCAGACGGGCGGGGAACCTTGCTGTTCTTTTTTAATTAAGATTTTTTGAAAGGAGATTATAAAGTAGGCGACGTAATTAAAATATAACCTGTCCGCCCTTGCTGTTCTTTTTTAATTAAGATTTTTTGAAAGGTAGGACCAGCATACGTAGTAAAGCCGCCAATACTTGACATCTTGCTGTTCTTTTTTAATTAAGATTTTTTGAAAGAATGTGAGTGGTTTAGGGTTGTTGAAGTATATGATACTTGCTTGCTGTTCTTTTTTAATTAAGATTTTTTGAAAGTAAAGCCTATCGTAGAGCCTTAATAATCACCGTTCTCTCTCTTCTTCTTGCTGTTCTTTTTTAATTAAGATTTTTTGAAAGACCGTACAGTCAGCTTCTTAGAAAGTTTGCAAAGCTAAAACTTGCTGTTCTTTTTTAATTAAGATTTTTTGAAAGGATATATCGCAGCATACATGAAGAAAACACACTATGGGGAATATCTTGCTGTTCTTTTTTAATTAAGATTTTTTGAAAGAAGACGCATATAAACAGTGCCCAACATACCAGAGACTTGCAGCAGCTTGCTGTTCTTTTTTAATTAAGATTTTTTGAAAGCTTAGTGAAGAAAGCTAGTCCAAAGGTGGTTACAGAACACTTGCTGTTCTTTTTTAATTAAGATTTTTTGAAAGTGAGAGGGACATGTACAAGAAGTACGCAGCCAAATTCGACCCAGCAACCATCTTGCTGTTCTTTTTTAATTAAGATTTTTTGAAAGAATCTAAGGGGGTATATTATGGATAAGTCAACCTTAGAGGACTTGCTGTTCTTTTTTAATTAAGATTTTTTGAAAGGACATAAGGAGAGAAATTAACTATTTGATAGATTTAATTGAACTTGCTGTTCTTTTTTAATTAAGATTTTTTGAAAGATTGAAGGCGGAGTAATACACCCCGCCTAAACATTATTTCTTGCTGTTCTTTTTTAATTAAGATTTTTTGAAAGTCGGCGGTAACGGAAAATTAATTAGACACGGCGGAGTTATAGTACTTGCTGTTCTTTTTTAATTAAGATTTTTTGAAAGAGATTCTAAAGCAACTAGAAGCTGCAGGAGAAATAAAAATCTTGCTGTTCTTTTTTAATTAAGATTTTTTGAAAGAACATATCAATGCCATGCATCATTGCAATTAATGCTACAAACCTTGCTGTTCTTTTTTAATTAAGATTTTTTGAAAGGTCTTTATTGAAGTAAACAGTAAAAAACTTTTTGAACAACTACTTGCTGTTCTTTTTTAATTAAGATTTTTTGAAAGCTGTTTCACAGATCACCGATGTAGCGGATGTAGAAGAACTTGCTGTTCTTTTTTAATTAAGATTTTTTGAAAGGTTG
>QMUP01000155.1 GCA_003660635.1 Candidatus Wolframiiraptor sp. | reverse complement strand
GGTCGTAACTTAGCCTACTCAGCTTACCTATGATCTCAAATAGGTTAAAGGGTGTGTAATAGTATTCTGCCTCCCCTTTATCTCTAAGTTTTTTGAGAAGAATTAACGCATCTTCGATGCCTTCTACTTCGACCCCAACTATGGGTAGCAAGTATGTTGAGTCGAGTAACAGTTTAAGCGTCCTCGAAGACTTCATCCTGTAGTTCCTCCGATTCCCTCTCGAATTCCTCGAACGTCGTTTTGGCGAATTTCGATCCCTTTATGGCTAGGTCGAATGGATCTTGTACAGGCTCTATGATTATCTTTGATCCTTCCAGCCTAAGCTTAACCGTGTCACCGCCCTTAATTTTCAGGCCTTCGGTCATGAATTTGGGGATATAGAGCGTGTTTTTCTTGCTCAGCTTTACCTTAATTTCCGAGACCATTTCAATTTCCCAGAAATATTGGAATTTCTCAGAAATATATGTGTTTCTGAGAATTGAATTCAAATCCGTACACGCAAGACAAGCTGTTTATAGCCCTCCGGCTGGAGTCTCACAGTTCATGATTTGGCTGCGGCCGGGGCTTGCCTCCGGGCAGAAACCTTATATATGATGGGGTTGAATCTATTAGCAAAAGCTTATAAAGCGGGTACTTGGCAAGCCCGAAAGGCTTGCTCTATCGCCTATTGGCTTGCCTAAGATTTTCCTTCAGGGGGCAGCATTTTTAAGAATATGCTTAGGAGAACTCGATACGGATGCTGGCGTGCGTGGAGCTTGCGTGAGTATTGATGCTTTTAACCTGCCGTTAAGGCTCTTAGACTTCTTGAAGTTTCTGCGTATTCCATCTAGGTCTTCTTGCGGAACTAAGATAATGTATCTTAAGTTTCATTCTTCAAGGAGCTTTTTCACCAGCTCTTGGTGAGGTATCGTCTCACCCTTCCTATACTCTTCTTCGGTCTCCTTTAATGTCCTCAGGTCGTCGGCCGTCAGCATGGAGTCGATCTCCTCTTCTAAAGCCCTAACCTTCTCCTCAAGCTTTCTAACTCTCTCCTTAAGCTCTTCGAGGCTGCTCAAACTCAACTCGTTTTTGAGAGATAGTAATGTGCATAAAAATATTAGTGAGGAATTATCCAGATCTACGAGTTTTTCTAATTCAGGGTACTTGAAGAGGATTCGTTGAAGCGGTTTGAGAATCGGAGATGGATGGCTAGCGGAGAGGAGAATAGATCCAAAAGGATCTAAACCGAAAATCTCGATACGTGGTTGACACCTCCTCGCCTACCCTTAACGGGAATCCTAGTCCAATACTCGGCAATCTTGGTTTCTCTACGCTCAATCTTTAACAAATCTTTCCTAATGGATAGTGGGTATTCCCTGTTAGGCTTAATCTTCTGTTAGTATCTCATGGCTTGTTGCTTGTAGGCTGAGTATAGCGGGGCGTCTTTTCCCCTAACGCAAGAAGCGTTGGAGATTCTCATGTTCGACCTCTAAAAGACGTTGCTTAACCCCAGTTAAATGCGCAATTTTAGCTTAACGGTTAACTTAGCCTTCATCGGAGCCACAGACTGCAACATTTAAACTTGGAAGTCTTACTTAAATCTAGCCGCAATTCATCTCGCCACTAAAGTAGGGAGTTTTCTTACGATATTTGTATAAAGACCTCTTTAGCAGAAAAAAGCTTTAGATTCTTGTTTTCTTCTGAAGGTCTCTAAGGTTATGAGATTCTAATATTCTATTGCGAATGTTTTTTCGAGCTTTCCGGTGATGGGGTTTATTTTAAAGCCTAGTAGTTCTAGTGTTGTGTAGCCGATTATAGGTCTTTCATCATCTCCGCCGATAGCGATGAGGACCGGTCTCCTAACATCTTCTATTTCCACTTCCCCGAGTGCGAGCTCCCTCCTTATTATCCTCTTATCACCCAATTCTACATCTGTAGCATACTTGGCTTGGAGTCCTAATTTCGAAGCTGTTGATTTTGGGATTTTGGTGAAAGTAGCACCAGTATCTACAAGTGCTTCTAACTCCGCGAACCGACCATTAGGTCCATAAACCTTAAACTTTACCAGCGTCTCACCCATTTTTCGGCACCTAGCATTTTTTGCCACTTGATTTTTCCTAGAACCAGATTTTAAAGCTTCCTTACCAGCGATATTCCGAGTCCTTGAGAGCGCCCATACTATTTTCTGGACTTCTTGCATTGCTAAGCCTTCATCTTCATTCTCCAGGGCTTTACCGGTTCGTGTTGGAGATCTGCCGAGCCCGCGGAATCTCAGCCTGGTTTCCTCATGTCTAACCACCTCTTTAACGACTCTTCACGCAAGCACTCCAGCTGGTAGATCGATGCTTCCGCTTAAAAGCGTGTTAAATGCGAGTTCGCATGCTTATATATCTGCCTGAAGAGGGGATCTGCAGGAAATATGCTGTGACTCGGAGGGAGGGAGTGGAGCATCTGATTGAGAGATCAAGGCGTTTCCTCGAAACGGCTGAGTATCAGATTGATAGGGGATTTTATGACCTGGCCGCATTTAGCTTAGAGCAGGCGCTCCAGCCATTTCTTAAATCGAGGTTATTAGAGAACGGGGTAAAGGAGCCGTTTGAGGTTCATATTCAACCGCCTGAGAATGCACACCTATACCTGAAAAGAGGTAAATTTATCGAGATTAGTTAAGTTGACAATAAATCTACTAACTTTTGATAGACTTACTCGATGCGGGTTTTTCCAATAAATTCTTTTCTGGTTGTTCTTTGCGGATCGTAGATCGCGAAGACCCGTTCCAGCCATGTTCCGCGTCGTCTGGTCCTCCGTCGGTTTCTGGGAGAGATATGTGGACGGCTTGAGAAGAGGTTCGGTTACGGTAAGGGAGCCCTCAGCAAAGCTGCTCAAGAAGCCATTCTACGAAGGGTATCCCAGATGGAAACCCAAGAGGAGCTTATGTCTGAAGGCGATCCTGTAGAAGCAATAGATGGGCTCTTAGCGGGTATAGACGTGGAATCGGTTGACCTTCAACATAAGGCAACGGACTTTATTGACTGTTCCTATTTCGCCGGCGTCTGGCGATCTCCTTTATGTCAGATCTAGAGGGGGTGTTTTTGGTGGGAATTTTCTCAAGATACGCCTTCCTATGGAGTATGTGGGATTAAGCTTATTGGTGGGAGTGGGATTCTAAATTAGTGGGAAATGGGTGGGGAACTTGTAAGGATGGATGAGAAGGGGAGGGTTCTCATACCTCTTAAAATTAGGAGAAGGCTCGGAATGAAAAACCTAGTCAGGATTAGAGTTGAAGGTGAAAAGGTCATATTGGAGCCTGTTCCAGATCCTCTAGACATCATTAAGGGATT
>QMUP01000154.1 GCA_003660635.1 Candidatus Wolframiiraptor sp. | reverse complement strand
GGTCAATATTGGGAAGAAGACGTTTAGGGCGAGCTTCTCGTTGGGGAGATCTATTATTACGACCTCCTCAGCTATTCCGAGGCCCTCTATCTCGGATGCTATCTCCTCTTCCACCCCCTCAGGACCTTCAATATAATACAATAGATCCACGATTTTACTCGTCGGCGAAGAAGGTCTCATGATGACTATCTTCGATTTCCCGACTACCTTTGTGACAACCTTCCTGAGATTTTCTTCGGTATTTTCAACTCGCTTCACTAGAATGCATTTAAGACTTGCATCCTTAAAGAATTCGACTTGAAGGCTTTCAGCGGGGGCGGTTTCGGTTAAGTCGAACAGGCTAACTCGCTTCACTTGGGATTTTCCCTATTCCTTGGAAATCAATTTTGTGTCTATACTAGCAGGATATTTCATGTTCGCCTTTGACCCGTATGGATTAACTTTTGAATAGTCATGATGGTCGGGATTCCTAAGACCATTTGCGATACTAATTCGCCTGGAAAGACCCCGAGGTATCCTATCCAGAGTACATCGGTCCAAGAGACCTCTGGTAAGATTATGAATGGGAGATAGGAACCGACGATAAGGGTCACGATAAGAGTTGAGACGAGGGTGGCGGCGACTATCCTCAGCTTCTCGGACCTCTGATAAGCTATTTTATAAGCAGAGTAGGACGCTATCAAGTTCGCTAGGCTGCCGGCCACGACGTCAACTGGGTTAGCCGGATAACCGACCGGAAAGAGATTCGCAAGAATGCATCCGAAGAACACGCCGTAAACCGCCGGAAGACCCACAACAGCAGACATAACTATCAATACATCTGAGACCCTCACTTGAAAGGGCAGATAACTTATCGGGGCTAACGCGATCGTCAGCGCAAAGTATAGGCCCGTGAATAAGACCGTGGTTGCTATCGCCTGTATCTCCGTCTTCTTTCTCGCTGACAGCATTTAAGATCTTCTCCAAAATTACAGCCCAGTTTTTCAAGTATTGGAAAGGAGCCTGCATATTAACCTATCAGCGTGAAAACGTTGAAAACATGACATCAGAATAATCTCCGGCGCCCTATCGCGTCTAAGGTGGGTTTCCCGTATATGGCTATGGGATATCCGCAGAACTTGCATCTATTCTTTTCATCTAGGTTCCAGCCGAGGATGTCGAATCCATAGCGTTCGACCACGACTTGGCCGCATTCAGGACAAACTGTGTTCTCATATGGATGGCCTGGTACATTTCCGAGGTAGACGTATCGCATTCCCTCTTCTTTTGCCACTTCATAGTGTTTTTCTAGGGTCTTTATCGGCGTCGACGGGAAATCTAGCATCTTATAATCTGGGTGAAATCTTAGGAAGTGTATTGGAACGTCGGGTCCAAGATTATCGTAGATCCACCTAACGAGCTTCCTAGCGTGATCAAGATCATCGCCGATCTCCGGCACCACCAAGTCCGTGATCTCTATATGCACCTTGGTTTTATCACGTAGTTCGATTAACGTTTGATAGATGGGATCCGTGCTTGGAACGCCAGCGAACTTTCTCAGGAACTCAGGGTCACCATTTCCCTTAAAGTCCACGGTCGCCGCATCCAGGAAATCCTTCGCCTCATTAACTGATTCAGGCGTCCAATACCCATTAGTTACAAAGATGTTTATCATCCCCTCTTTTCTCGCCAAGACCCCGACATCATGCGCGAACTCCATGAAGATCGTGGGCTCATTATAGGTATACGCTATCCCATCACTTCTATACCGTTTCGCCATCGCCACCACAGTCTCAGGAGTGACATCGGCGCCCTCGACCCTACGCCTCTGACTAATATCATAATTCTGACAGTATTTACATGCCCAATTACATCCGGTCGTAGCTATAGATAGAACCCGGGCCCCGGGTGCAAAATGCATAACGGGTTTTTTCTCTATAGGGTCGACATGCGCCGCGATTATCTTGCCGTAAACGAGGAGGTATAAGACCCCATCCACGTTCTTCCTTATCCCGCAGAATCCGACTTGCCCGGGCTTTAACCTACAATACCTAGGACAAGCCTTACACATGACCATTTTATCTCCCAATTCCTCGTATAGCCTAGCGGGCTTGCCCTCGACCATCGGATTTTTTCCTCCAATTACATTAATTAGACGCTGGACCTATAAAGGTTGCTTAGACAGAAATATGTAGGAAAAGGAGAGGCGGATTATTTGAGGGGGGTTTACCTACTCCAAGTAAAGATCCTAGAGGATATAGAGGTCGAAGTCGGGAAACTCGGGTCATTCAGATTCGAGAAGGGAATATATGTCTACGTGGGTTCAGACCAGAGAAATGTGGAAAAGAGAATTAAAAGACACGCGTCAAAAAATAAGAAGAAAAAATGGCATATAGATTACGTCACAGCCCATGATAAAGCGGCGGTATCCGCGGCATACATATATGATCTTCCAAAGACATACGAATGCGAAATCGCGGGGATAATCTCAGAACTAGGATCTAAGATGTTTAGGGGGTTTGGATCATCGGACTGCAGGTGTCCAAGTCACTTCTTCAAGATAGGGAGAGAATTTAATGAAATAATTTCTGAAATCTCTAATCGGGTTAAAGCCCAACCAGTCTCAAAAATAGAATTCAGCTAGCCACGCGACCTCCGACTCCTAGAAGATTTCTTGTTAAGCTTCTGAATTATCATCTTAGATGAATTCACATCGATAGATATCGCCAGCTCATCACCTTCCTTGAATGGAAACTGGCTGTCATGCGCGAGCTTTGCCGGGATATGTATGTAATAATATTCGTTACCGCTGACGTGAACTTTCTTCCTTAAGTGACTCCTCGCCCTCAGCATGATCTCAACCTCGCTAGTAAATTTCTTCCCGAGTTTTGTATATAAAAATTATGGGTAAAAAAGGATTACCGCATTTTGCACGGATTCATTAAAAGATTCCGCCTAAGCTTTTTATTGTCGAACCTAGATACATGAATTTAAGCGTAGAGACCATGGGGAGGATAAAAACTCGGAAAGTTAAGGTCTTGGCGAAGGAGATTGTCGAGAAGTATCCAGATCGCGTGTCGGCTGACTTTGAGCTTAATAAACACCTCGTCGGAGAATTGCTGGTCGGCCAGGTTTCTAAGAAGCTTAGGAACCAAGTGGCGGGATATATAACTAGGCTTGTGAAGATGAGGCTTAAAAAGGCTGAAGAGGCAGCCGCCTAAATCCTTTCTTCCCTTATTAAGGATCTAAATAGCGGGCTGTGATAGGTTTTTATGCCCCGATGATGAGGATGACCTGCGCGGAGTATAATGAGGAACATGCACCTCACTGAGGGCGATTATAG
>QMUP01000153.1 GCA_003660635.1 Candidatus Wolframiiraptor sp. | reverse complement strand
TAGTGAAAAGAGTAAAGCTGATACCTAGGGGAGCAATAGTTCTTAATCCGCTTGCAGAAAAAGCTTTTTCCCCCGCGGATAAGCCGAGAATAGAAAAATACGGGTTGGCTGCTCTAGACTGCAGCTGGGAAAAAGCCCAAAAAATATTTGAATCAAGCCTTAAAATGAGAAAGTATTCAAGGTGCCTACCGTACTTGGTTGCGGCGAATCCAGTAAATTATGGAGTCCCAACTAAACTTAGCACAGTTGAAGCACTGTCAGCTGCTCTTTACATAGCTGGCTTCAAAGAAGAAGCAAAACGCTTAATTACCATATTTAAATGGGGAAAAGTCTTCCTAGAGTTAAATGAAAAACTTTTAGAGAAATATATAGCTGCAAGGAGCAGTAATGAAATATTAACTTTACAAAGAAAATATTTTGATGGCATTCTCAAAAAGAAGGGGAATGATTAATGTTTGCTTTAGTTCATGTTCTAGCGTACGTTGAACCAAAGCGTAGGGCTGCATTTCAGGGTGAATTTTATGATCAGTATGTAGGGTTCATTTTCTGCGTAGATTGAGTAGCCTGCTATTAGCACAGAGAGCGTTTTTGGATTTTCTAGTATTACACGTTCTGGTGAGTTTAACGTTGCGCCATCATAGTTGTATCCTCCGCTGGATCCGCACTGGGTCCAGTAAACGTATAAGTCGAGATCGGACGTTGGGTATACGCTCCAGTCTCTCATCCAAACAAGGGTGATTTCTGCGGAGATCGCTCTTTTCGGCACGTCAATTTCTATCCATCCAGTGTTTTCGCCTTCAGCGATTTCACCCATTAATATTACGTATTTGTAGAAGCCGGGCTGCCATCGTTCATGTTTTACTGTAATTTTGATGTGGCATGAAATGTTGTCGTAGCTTGTCCAGTCGTTTTCTATTACTATCTTAACGTAGCCTGGCTCTATAGGCGCTAGGCGGGTCAGCTCATCCATATAGACGCCTGTTACTTCTCCTGACCATGTGGTTTCATAGTCAGTAATTAAGAATGAAGCGTTGCCCCAAACGTTGGCGCTATCTATGAAATAAGCGTATGTGGTTCTCTTAGCGCTTTGAATGTAGACTTCGAGGCTGTTTAAGCCTAGATCAACACCCAAGTCCACATTGGTTATTTCAAGTTCTATTGAGCCTGTTAGGTGAGTTACTCTGAATATGAAATCTTTCTTATGACCTGGCGGCAAGTCAATGATGTCTGTTTCATAGGTTCCGGCGCTAAAGATTGGTATGTTGCTTATATCCTCAAGCCAGCTGCACGGAGGCAGAGGCTCCGCCACATCACCGATCGAAGTATCCTCCGTTAAAGCGACAAGCGCATTCCAAACGTTTAGGAAGCCTGCTCCTTGATCATATTCGTTGTAGCCTTCAAGCCAAACTGCGCCGTTTTGGAGTGCTTGCTTATAATCTTCAGGGGTGGCTTCCGGAATGAAGGTTTCCGCGTAGGTGTTTAGCAGCGCTACGGCCCCTGAAACAGCTGGAGTAGCCATAGAAGTGCCGGAAGCCCAAGCAATGGCTTGTGGATCTTCTGCTTCATGATAGGCTGATAGGACGAATACTCCTGTAGCGGCTAGGGTTGGCTTTAGGCGTCCATCTGAGGTTGGTCCGCGGCTGCTGAAGTAAATGATCTGTGGCGTCTCACTAATAAATAGGTAATAGCCTATCCCAAGTTGTTCATAATAGTAGTCCCAAAAGACTCGTGTTTGTACGGGTGTGGCTGCGGCTGCAACCGTTATCGCGGTGTTTGCGGATCCCGGGCTGCTAACGGTCATGGGTGCTGGGCCTTCGTTTCCAGCGGCAGCTACCACTGTTATTCCGTAGGATGTTATGGTATCAACCAGCTGGTCTTCTATGTCTCTGCCATCAAACAGAGTTGGACCGCCGATGCTCATGCTTATAACGTCAACGTCATATCCCTGCTCAAGCTTCATGTTCAATGCGTACTCCATTCCTGCAAGAATGTAGGATTCTGGAACACCCTCTCCGGTATGCGGAAATACTTTTATGGCGAATAGGTCGGCAGCAGGCGCCATACCCAGCAACCAGATTACCTTATAGCCTGGATAGCCATAGGGCTCAGCAGAAGGCAACTCCTGCCCGGTATACAATTCAATGCTCTGAACAAGCAAGTCATCTTCAGGTACAATTATTCCGCCAGTGCTTGCGATTATTCCTGCTACGTGTGTGCCGTGCCAGTGATTGTCTGTTCTGTTCCATCCCTCATATTCTGTGCCTACATCTGGACTTAAGTCAACGCCGCCAATTATGGAAGTACCCGCAAACATGAAGTGACCCGCCCACAGACCCGTGTCAATAATTACTACCAATGTTCCTTGACCATAGTCATTGAGTTCCCATACTGGTTCAGCACCCATGGCTACGGGGTTCCAGTAGTTGCATGGCTGCAATTCAGCAATTATCTCCGGCGTTGCAACGACAGTTTCGAAGCCGCTTAAGTAAGCAGAAGCGGTTTCAGGCTTCACGTCAAGCTCCGGTAGTGAAGGAATAACTCCAGCTAAAGTTCGCGGCTCATCATAGTAAATTTTCAGTATATTCTCATTTTCAGCCAAAGCCAATATTTTGTCAGCGGGAACAGACGCCGCCAAAGCGTTAACGTACTGGAATTGTCTTCTAACCTCTCCGCCTAGCCTTTGAATATCCGCTATAACACTACTATAGTCATTTGAAACGGTGCTAATTAGTACGTCAATAGGAGCATTACCCTTAGTTTCTATTAGGCTAAGTAGTTTATGCGAAATTTTCCCGTAGCTGGCCGAAAGCGACATGCTGGCTGTTATAGGGATAACAAAGGCAAAGGAGGATATCACAAGCAACGAAATCAGCATCAGAGACGCGTGTTTTCCCCTAAAGAGACCTAAAGCAGCATGATTCATCTTTCTTCTCCTCCGAACTTAACAACAATATTATTACCAAAAGGTAGAATTTTAAATTTCTGGAAAAAAATTCTATCCAGCTATAAGTGGCATTTAACTGAAAATAGCTTTCAGCAAGGTAATGGCATTATCTACTAAATTATGAAGCAGTATTAGAAATGCTAGTCTTTTCTTCTTCAATTGAATTTTCCTCAATTCTGCAATCAAGGATGGTTTTGAAATGAACTTGTGCGAGAGAACACGTTACATACAACAATAAGTCTTTCAATAACTTTCATATTGCCCTAGCCCTTTCAGTAATGAGTGAAGAATTATGCAGTCTGAGGTTGAGAGGGCCAATAAGATACTGAATGTGCTGCGTGAAAATTTCATCCTTCCGAAATGGGTTTCCTCAAGGAGCAGCG
>QMUP01000152.1 GCA_003660635.1 Candidatus Wolframiiraptor sp. | reverse complement strand
CAGCCATTGCCGACCCAATTATCACCGGGATAGTCCTCGAGGCGGCGGTCTTCGTCAAAAGGAGGGCGAAGAAGAACTCTCCATAGGATATCATGAAGGAGGTTATCGCGATCGCGACGATGGCGGGCTTTATGACGGGGAAAGTGATCTTCCTCAGGATCTCGAAGTAGGAGTATCCGTCGACCCTCGCCGCGTCCTCGATATCCGTCGGGATCCCCATGAGATAGGTGTTGAGGATCCATATCGTAAACGGCATCGTGAACATTATGTGGACCATTATCACCGAGACCAGGGTATCCAAGAGCCCTATACTCCTTATGATGACGTAGTATGGGACGGCAATGACGACAGGCGGCAGCAGCCTCCCGACTATCGAGGCGTAGAATAAGGGCATTGCGCCTCTGAATCGTATCCTCGTTAAGGCGAATGATCCGAGGGTGCCCGCGATCAAATTATACATCATAACAACGACGCCGACTATTATGCTGTTAATTATCGCCCTTGGAAATTCCTTGATTACCCCCGGTATGAAGAGGAATAATGACATCCCCTGTTCCATGTAATATTTTACGGCGGCCTCGATGTTGAAGCAGAACCAGTAGTTATTGAAGCTTGGATTCGGTGGGAAATAGAAGGGCGGAACGGTGTAGATCTCCTTCTCCGACTGCATGCTGAGGTTTACCATCCAGTAGATCGGGAAGAGCACCCAGAATATCATCAGGATCGTGGCGATGTATGTTCCAACTTTTGGTTTATTCTTATTCATCGCCATGGCTCCTCACACCCTCAACCTGACACGCCCTAATCTCAAGGCCTTGAAGTATGCATAGATAAGCACACCGGTTACGGCGAGCACCAGTATGGTAACGGCGCCTGCCTGGCCGAAGTTAAGATAGCTGAACATTTTTTCGTATGTGTAGAATGTGACCAGTTTTGTGAAGTCCGCTGGACCTCCCGCCGTTATTACGTATATTGGATCAAAGCACCAGAGAGCGCTCAGGGTTGCGTACACCAATACTATTAGCAGAATCGGCCTCAGCCAATTCAGCGTCACCATCCTGAAGCGCGCTAAAGGTTTAGCCCCATCTATCAAAGCAGCTTCGTAAAGTTCTTTCGGGATAGACTGTATTCCGGCTAGGATAAGTAACGTCGGTAATGGTACGTTTACCCATACGTGCGCCAAGGCCACGATCATCATGGCCGGCCAGGGCATGGAAAGCCACGATTGATACTGTTGGATAAATCCCAGCTTCATCATTAGATCGTTGAAGAGGCCAAAGTTGAAGTCGAATATAAGCCTGTAAACTGACGAGCTGACGACGAGCGGTATCCCCCATGGAAGCAATGCTAGAACTTGTAGTATCCTAACTCCCCTGAATTCGCTTGCTAGCAAAAGCGCTTCTCCGAGTGCTATTAACGTTATCATAGGAACGGTAATCACGGTGAAGAGAACCGTAGATTTTATGGATGTCACGAACACGGGGTCGGCGATCAAGTCCGCATAGTTTCCTATTCCGTAGAAATGCGGCGGTATAGCGCTTTTCAGGTTATAGAACGTGAAGCTGAGGTAGAACGCATAAGCTAGTGGATAGAACCCGAACAAAAAAAGAGGTGTTAATGCCGGTATCAGGCAGATCAGCAGGGTCACTGTCTTGGAGGCCAAATTACATGCCAGCCTCCTTCTTCGCCCTCTTCCAGTCCTCCGCGATCTCCTTCAAGAACTTTAGGATCTCTTCATCGCTGTATGATCTGGCGCCGGTCAAGAACTCCTCGAACTTCGGCTTAACCCTGCCTCCGGCCTCGCTGCTCGGAGAGCTGAACCAATCCGCCCACCACGGGGTCAGGACGGGGTCTCTCCATAGAACGGATGTCAGCTTCTCGTACTGGGCCAGCAGCAGGTCTGGGTCGATCTTCAGCTTTCTAAGGACTTCCTTGTTCTGCGGATCCTCCATGACCGGCCTATAGGCCGAGGTGACGCCGTACTGCCTGATCAGCCTATTGCAGACGAAGTATTCTCCATGCTCGAAGTCGGGTCTAGCGTTGGTGGTCTTGCCTCCTAGGAACTGCATGACACGCCAGACGGCTATCTGGTTATCTCTTCCCTTCTCCATACACTTCGTCGAGATGCTGTAGTTACATGGGTGGTAAACAGCGTAGCCGGACCCCGGGTTCAGGCACATGGTGATGTTCCCGCTTTCCTTGAGTTCTGGAACGTTTGCTCCGGCTATGTCGTAGTCTGGGAAGTTGGGAACGAAGGTGACGGTTCCAGATCCAAGGGCCGTTGTTATTCCTGATTCATCGTATTCTCTAACTCCGGGAGAGATCGTCTTATCGACGTGGACTCTCTCAAGGAACCATTTGACTGCCTCGAAGAATGGGGTACCTTTGTCATCGAAGATCGGGTTCAGGTCCTCGTCGAAGAGATAGCGGGTGCCGGGCTTCGGCTCATGCATTCCGATCATTATCTGATACCATAGAGCCGGGAATCCCCAGGACCATAGAGCGCCTATCGGGTACTCACAGATTCCCTTCTCCTTTATCTTCTTGGCCTGCTCAGCTACTTCATCATAATCCTTCGGCGGCTCACCAATTCCGGCCTCCTCTAGATGCCTCTTGTTATAAGCAAATACGTAAGGTCCAGCCCAATAACAGAGTCCGTGCAGCTTCCCAGTGAATGGGTTGATGAAGAACTCCCGCATTCCTGGATATATGTCATCCAAATACTTCCTAGACTCGGGGAAGTAGTCCTCAATGTCGGCCGCCCACTTCCTGTACTGAACGACGTAGGCGATGTCCGGCGTGGCGTAGAATATGTCTGGAGGATCTCCAGCGGCATATCTTGAGAAGAGGCTTGTCATGTAGTTTCCTCCTAGGTCGGTCACGTGTAGCGTTATGTCGGGGTTGTTCTCGTTAAAGATCCTCGCGTTATCGTTACAGAGTTCGACTCCCCAGCTCCAGATACCCCATTCGATGTCAACGTGCTTTGTCAGAGTTGAGAAAGTCGTCGTGGTAGCCGGAGTTGTAGTAGTCGTCGCGGATACAGTCTTGGTCACGGTCTGAGTAACAGTCTTGGTCACGGTCTTTACAACTTCCTTTGGAGGTAGGGTGGCAAAGTATCCCGCGAGACCCCATCCGATAACGGCCGCGGCGGCTAATCCTCCAACAGCGCCCAAGAATTTACGTCTAGAAACCTTTTCTTCACTCATAGAAACACCCTATTGCATTTGTATATGGAGATCACGGATATTTAAGGGTTAATAACGGTTTATAACAAGCATTCACGTTCCCTATTTATGGATTAGCCGAGGAGAGAATAATAAACGCTTATTTATGGTTTATCCGATAT
>QMUP01000151.1 GCA_003660635.1 Candidatus Wolframiiraptor sp. | reverse complement strand
GCTTGAAGTCATCGGATCAGCATTTATGACCCTTATCATAGGTCTCCCGGTGGTGGCCGTGATAATATCGAGTTATGCGGCATCTATTGCCGCGACTAGCATTGCATTAGAAAAGGAATCAAAGACATTGGAATTACTTCTAACAATTCCTGCAAAGAGGTTAACGATTCTCTTAAGCAAGCTTCTTGGAACTTTCCTCATAGTGCTTTTAAGCACGTTTTCATTCATAATAGGCTTTGGAATTTATGGACTTATGGTAGCGGGGGCAACTATATCAGTTCAGACAGGTAGTCAGATTTCATTTACTCAACTTAACTTCGGAAGCTTTCTACAGCCTTCTCCCGTATTCGTTCCAGTTTTGATAGCGACCATATTCATAACGATGATAATGACGACGTGTATAGGGTTATTAATCGGGATTCTAGGAAGCGATGTTAGAAGTGCTCAACAACTCGTGGGCGCTGTTACTTTCCCACTCCTCATGCCGCCCTTCTTCATCCTCATGTTCACGTCAATTGATAGTTTACCTCTTTCAGTAAAGTTATTACTTTTGGCCGATCCATTTACTCACTTATTTCTAGCCATTCAAGGCGGGTTTATGGGGGATATCGCGACTTCACTTTTCTCGATGGCGGTAATCCTTGGATATGCCGTGTTTATGTTGTTTTTAAGTTCTTGGCTATTTATGGGTGAGAGGCTGATAACTATGAAAATAATGTTGAGGAAGAGGCCGGGTGTATCCGAAGAATAATTAATGCCTCCACAGCTTCAACAAAGATGGATAGATCCTTGGTTTATGAGATCTCTCCTTCAATTCATCCCACTCTTGAAGTATCTTAACCGCCTCAACGGCAACGGCCGCAGCCTCCCTCTCACCGGAAACCTTGAATGTATCCTTGACTCTGTTAGCAAAGACCGCGCAGACAGACCCGGCTCTTAATCCGTAAATCGAGGCTATAGTGAAGATCGCTGAGGTCTCCATATCGAAGTTAATTACTCCCATCGATGTGAGATCTTGTATTATTCTCCTTGAATAACTCCAAGAATAACCGCGGTATCCCGTTCTACCTTGACCTAGATAAAAACTATCGGCAGTAGCCGTTACCCCAACGTGATATTTTACATTGAGGCTTTCCGCTGCCTCGATCAAGGCCAGGACCACCTCATAGTTCGCAAAAGCCGGATACTCAGGAGGCGCATAATCCGAGCTCGCTCCTTCAAGCCTTACCGCCGCGGCGGAAATCACAAGTTCACCTAAATCTACTTCTGGGTGAATGCTTCCAGTGCTTCCAACTCTTATGAATGTATGCGCTCCAGCTCTGGCTAATTCTTCGACGGCTATCGAAGCTGAGGAAGCACCTATCCCCGTTGAACATGCAGATATTAACCGGCCGCTAATTCTCCCAGTCCAGATCCTGAATTCCCGGTGATAGGAAACTTCCCGTTTCTCGTCCCATAGCTCGGCGATCCTAGGAACCCTTTCAGGATCCCCGGGAAGGAGAACGTATTCAGAGATCTCTCCGGGTTTAACTCGCACATGATAAAATCGTCCATTAGACTTCGGCTCACCAGCCGACATAACCGAAGATAGATTTCAAGATTTAAAGACTTAATGCCTGGTAGTTAACTAACTTCCAAGGGGAGGTCGTGGTCGAGAATGCTAGAGCAATTACTGAAACTCTGCTCTGAAGTAATTTCTCGAGAAAACCTCGAGAATACTGAGACCCTAACAAAGGCCTTAGAAGAATGCCGCCGCCTCAATCTAAGCGAAGACTTCGCCAGGAGATTGTTGGGCCTCTTACTTGAAGAATACTCGAGGCTATATGGACCCCGGGAACGGGAAGACGGGCTTGGATTAAGGGCTTTCGCCGCAAGAGCACGTGAAATGCGGCTTTCAGGAAGACCTGTCATGAGACTCGAACTTGGCGAACCGGATTTCTCCGCCCCTCCAAGCGTGGTTGAAGCCGCCTGCAAGGCCATAAGCGAGGGATATAGCAAGTACGGCCCGGCAATCGGGATAACCGAGCTTAGAGAGGCGATAGCTGAGAAACTCTCCGAACGATTTGGAGTGGATCTGAAGGTGGATAACGTGGCGATAACAGCTGGAGGGACCTTCGCAACTTATGGTTCTATTGAGGCCCTCTCCAAACCCGGAGATGAAATAGTGATAATCGAGCCCGCGTGGCCTCTTTACTCCCATCAAGCCAAGAGGCTCGGGAGAAAAGTCTCGAAGATAAAGACCACATTCGAAGAAGATTGGAATCCGGTTAAGGCTCTACAAGAAAAAGTCAGCAAACTAACCAAGATCATAATCATAAATTATCCAAATAACCCAACGGGAAAAGTGCTTGACCCAAAAACGCTTAAAGAGATATTAGAGATAGCCGAAGACGTTGGAGCGTGGGTGATCAGCGACGAAGTATACATAGACTTTTCCTATAATGGAAAATCCACCAGCATACTCCAACTATCGACCCAAAAGACGCTTATGCTCAATTCCTTCTCAAAGACTTGGGGGATGACCGGCTTCCGAGTGGGCTACGTGGTTTCAGAACCTGAAATCGTCAAGAAGGTTGCAGCGGCACAGAACACAGCCATTACATGCATTCCGGAATTTATTCAGAGAGCAGCGTTAGCGGCATTAAATGATGAACAAGCTGCTAAAAGAAACATCGAATTAATCGGAAAAAGACTAAACATCCTTTACGAAGAATTGTCAAAATCCAGTTTGATAGACGTTAAGCCGCCTCAAGGGGCAATGTACATATTCCCGCGAATAAAACTAGAGAACTTCGACTCGTGGAAATTCGCAAAAGCCCTGCTAGAGGAAAAGGAAGTCGCCGTCGCACCCGGAGCATGCTTTGGAGATTACAATAATCACCTGAGAATCTCAGCAGTACTAGACGAAAAGCCCCTGAGAGAAGCCTGCAAGAGGATACGAGAATTTTTGGAGAAATATGGATAAATAGATTCTAATGATAAATTTTATCAACAACAAGGGGGAGTGAGACGAGACATGGAAACAGAAGAAGCTAAAGAATTCATCAAACAAAACGTCGGCAACAAGAAGATCATCCTGCACATGCTCGCGGTTGCCGCGATAATGAGGGAACTAGCAGAGTATTTCGGAGAAGATGCGGAAAAATGGGAACTCACAGGGCTGCTTCACGACATCGACTACGAAAAAACCAAAGAAAATCCTGAGAGGCACGGTCTCGAAGCCGAAAACATCTTAAAGAACAAAGTCCCTCCGGAAATCATCCAAGCCATAAAAGCACACAACTTCGAATACACAGGAATAAAACCAGAAACCAGAATGGAGAAAGCCCTAATCGCCGCAGATGCCG
>QMUP01000150.1 GCA_003660635.1 Candidatus Wolframiiraptor sp. | reverse complement strand
GTTTCATCTAGAATTGCGCCAAAATATATAGCAAGAGAACCAATCACCGGGATGAATTGAATGAATATCGATGAGAGTATGTGAGCAGTCGTAACCGTTTTCCACTTATTCGCCAGATAGCCTATCAGATAAAATGCGATGAAGTTGGATGGAACACCGACGCTGAGGCTTAGAATTGGGTTACCGTGGACGAGCATATCGCTTATGAATATCCCTATCGCGGCCCCAACCCCACCTATCCTCGGAGAAAATAGTATCGAAAAGGCCGCGGGTATGACGACCGCTGGCCAGAATCTAACCGTGCCAAATACCGGGGTGAATAAGCCGAGATACGTGAGGTAGCCGAAGCCGGCGTAGAGAGCCGCATTTAAGGCTGTTAAGGAGATCTCCACGCTCCGTCTCATTCTCCCCCTCTGGTTCAAATCCGCTTTCAGGAGCTTATTCGTCAAATTTATAACTGCTGTTCGTCAATAGACGGAAAAGATGAGGACCTCGGCAATTTAGCTACGAGTTTCCTATCCACTATATCCCTTTAGAAGTCCGGCGACTCCCCCGAACCCGCTCTTTAACATGGATCCTTCTTCGTGTTCGGATGATATGAGCTCGACCTTCGTCCCGACTTTCTCGGCTTCCTCTATGTAGAAGTCAACTAGGGGCTTTTCCTCGACGAGTTCTAAGCTGGTTTGGCCGCATTTTTCACAGGGTTTAGAGAGCAGTTCGGGGATCTTCACCGTTTTCTCCGATTCATCCACGCTATATTCGTATTCCGCTCCGCAGTTACTGCATCTAATTTTGATTCTTAATTTTTCTAAGTCTTCAGAGATTAGGAGTGTTTCCAGCAATCCGTGTCTAAGCGCCCTCAAAACCTCTTTCTCCCCGTAAACCGCCTTCCCGTTTTCCTTCATCGCTTCGTTCATCAGCTTCCTAACTAGTTTCTGTTCCTCGACCATTCTGAGCTCCTTGAGGAAGTTTTCGGCCCTCTTTATCGCCTCTCGAATACCTTCTCGCCCCGAATAAGATGTATCCACGATGTGTATCTTATCCTTAAATGTGTAATGCAGGTAACCTTTCTCGACGAAGATTTCCTTCGTTGGGCCGGGACCAGCCACTATGATCCCCTTGATCTCCGGGTACTTCAGGAAGATCTCGTTCGCGTGGGCGGCGACCCGTTTATAGTATTCATTTAGGTTCATCTCCCTTAATCTCTCAAATCTCCTAGCGGACTGGCCTCCCGCATGATGTTTTCCGGGTACCCCTGAGGTGAAGGTCTTGAGTTCCGTTATCTTCCTCCCCCTGATGACGGCGACCGCCGCTTCCTCATTATCGATTACTAGAACACCGTATACATCTCTCTCCTTTAGGAGTTCCTTCAGGGGCTCTAAGTAGAACTTGCTGTCACATCGATAGAGTAAGAGGTTTATCGGCTCCGGTGGAATCACGTGATATACCTCGATCTTCTCATTCCCCACCCCGCCATTCTGCGGTATAGCACCGCTGAATATTATCAAGCCTGTTGGGCCGGCCCTGTCGAAGAGCTTTAGCCTCTGGATCGCGCTCTCAATAGCGTCTTGAACGTTCTTCCTCGTGCTCTTCGACTTTATGTTCGCGGCGGTCGCATATTCTTGCCTTAGATAGCCTATGACGTCCGCGATGGGCTTATTCGGCGGAATATAAAGTGAGATTAGCTCGGTTCCTTTCCCCTCTTTTGACTCGAGTTCCTTAATCAGCTTTTTAAACCGATAGAGCGATACAGAATCCTTTCTATCGAGTTTAGCCTGCATATAGAATCACCTCTAAAGATGGTAATAGTCAAAACCGATTAACTATTTTCCGGGTTTCTCTACGCAATTTTTCTCCTCAACACCACAGTCAAGGCAACTTAAATGTTTTAGGCCGCCCCCACCACCCATATTCAGCTCATTTTATGGTCATAGACCTCATATCTCTGAAATTATTGTTAGATGATTCTATGAACTTCAATACCCGTTCTAGGCTACCCTCCTCTTCAAGCGTTTTTATCCAATCGACTTCGGAGTTCAGGACTTTTATATCTCCCTTAACGATTTTTTCCGCCGCTTCTAACGCCAGCTTCGAGAGATCGCATCCAGTAACGTTTAGCTGTATTATTTTGTCTGCCTCAAATTTATTGACGGCCTCGTGGAGAGGTTGATCTATGAGTTCGGCTAATACGTTTTCTCGAATTTTGGCGGGAGGATATCCCCTCTCCTTTAAAATTCGTATTAACTCGGTTGGTTTCACCCTTAAGACGAAAACCATTTCGACATCGATTCTCCTCGGCTTAAACGCGTAGATGGATGCTATGACGGCTTTTTCTCCCATGAGCTCGGCTCCCACGGCGATTGAGATCTTCCTTAAATCTATCAGATAGGCCTGGGATTTTTTATCATAGCGCGAGTATAGCTTTCTTTCTCTTACGAACTCCGGGATATCGAGGAACTTGATCTTTAAAGCAGAAGCTAGATGTCTTCCGAAGGTGGTCTTGCCAGCCCCCGCGACGCCTAAGACCATTATCGCCGAACTCTTCTCTAATTTCAAGGAACTGAATAACCTAGGCCACGATAGAGCTTAAATCTTATCCGATGTTAAATTGCTGAGGATGGCAAATGCCCGAGTTGAGGAAGGATCCTCTAACAGGCAGATTGGTCTCCTATGCTCCTGAAAGGGCGAAAAGACCGATCCAAATCACCGAAGGCCCGCCCCCCTTGGCCGATGATCCCTCTAAATGTCCCTTCTGCCCAGGAAAAGAAGACATACTTGCACCCGCCACCCTGGTCCTAGTTGAAACCGGAGTAGGTGTGGAATTTGAACGCGAAGAGGGCGCTGAGCGAAAGAAAAACTGGATAGCAAAATGTATTCCAAATCTCTACCCGGCATTCTCTAAGGAGGATACCTTGATAGATGAAGTTGGGTCAAAGTCTGTATCGGGAATCCACGAAGTATTGATAGATACCCCGATACATGACGGGGATCCTTGGAAACTTTCCGTAAATCAACTGCAATTTTTCCTCCTAACGGTGAGGGAACGGTTAACTCAATTAGAATCAGACCCGCAAATCGTTTATGCGTGTTTTGGGAAGAATCATGGCCCTCACTCGGGCGGGTCCCTTCGACATCCACATACCCATATCTTCGCCATGCCGATAACCCCACCCCTCATAGAAGTAGAATCTAAAAGGCTTCATGAGGAAGACTGCTTGTTATGTAAGGTTGCCCAAGAATCCGATAATCCTAGGCGCATCTTATCGACCAGATATTTTGTCGCGTTATGTCCTTGGGCGAGCAGAGAACCTTACGAAATCATGATACTTCCCAAAGAGCATATGCATAGG
>QMUP01000149.1 GCA_003660635.1 Candidatus Wolframiiraptor sp. | reverse complement strand
GAAATGCCAGGGGTTCGGGTGTTGGTGCGGGGGGTGGGGTTCGCACCTACCAAAGGATGGCGACATCTCCAGAGGTTGGCTTTCCTTCAGCTCAGCCCTTCATCCTCTATTTTTTCTTAAATAACCCTTTTTAGGTTCTTGTTTCATCTTGGAGATTGGTGAAGCTCAAATTGGTAGAAAAAGTTATAATGGAACTTTCTCCAAGCGGCAAAGCAGTAATCCTCAATATTGACGGCCAAAAATATTATACAAGTAAGAAATTTGTTAGCAGGTTAATACTCGGAGAAATAAAGAAACTAAAATTGAAAAAGAAGTTGAACTAGAGCTCTTTCCACCATTTCATGCTATCTTTGTAAAGACTTAGTTTCTCATCTTTTCTTGGTTTTCTGAAGACAAATAAGTGCTCATGGTAAAGTAAGTAGAAGTCTGTATATCTCCCTTTCTTTTCTTTTTTGTCGATGTCAACCCAACAGACTTCTGCGTTTTTTGATAGGCCCTCCCATTTTTCTCGGGTTGTTTTCGTTTTCCACTGGTATTTGATGATATCTTCTTTAAGAATAAAACCTACATCAAGAAAGGCTTGCATTACTCTGAATGCTATTGGAACATGATGCCTATGTCTCCTTGTGTCCCCTACAAGTATTGCGCAATACCTGCCAGGGCGGAGAACTCTAAAACTTTCTTCTGCTATTTTTCTCATTCCGTTTATGTATTCTTCAATGCTATGAACTGCAGACAAATCTCCTGGGATTTTTCTTTGTTTAGAATACGGGATTATGCTTGCATAAGGAGGATGAGTAGCAATAAGGTCTATGCTTTCATCATCTATTAAATTAAGGTTTCTTGCATCTCCCACATATGTCTTTATTGTTGGTTTTGGAAAATCTGGGTCTAAAGGGATATACTCAAAATTCAATCTGTCTAATGTTAGCATTATACAATCATAGTTTATGTCGACCCCTATAGCATTTCTTCCTAATAGTTTGCATTCTACAAGGGTTGTGCCGGAACCGCACATCTGATCAAGAACCCATTCTCCTGGCTTTGAATATCTAAGAATTAAGTTTCTAGCCATTTGTGGGGGCCAATTTCCTCTGAAATTGCCCTGATGAGTTGCCCATTTTCCTCTATCTGGGAATGACCAAACATTTGTTCTTTCAAGCTCGAAGTCCTTTGGTTGATATTCCTTAATATTCTTTTTTTGACCGATTTTTATAACTACATTTTCAATACGGATTTCTTTATGGGTCTTTATGTATTCTTTGTAGTCCTCAAAAGTGACTTCCATCATTGGCATATATTGCTGCGTCATTTTTGTTCCTCCTTTGAATTCTTGCTGATCCATTCCTTTATTGCTTCTTCTATGGCTTTCTAGAAAACCCTTTTTTGCTCCGAATTTTTCTGCCGCAACTCTTCTAAATTGGTCTTCAAGTTTGTCATCAATATGAAGGTTTAATTGCCCCATTTTGACCGCTGGTAGATAAGTTGATTTCAACATATAAACTTTAATAGTTATTTAACATCTGAGTCCGAGTCCTCCCCCTTCATCGCTGTAGCTTGTGGTCCAGCCGTATCTTCCGAAAATTGATATAGATTTCGGCGGGTTCAGCTTCTTTCTATTCTCATCGCATATATCCTTGAAAATGCACCAGCCATCACATTCCGTAAGGGCTAGTTTTTTAATTATGCATTTCCTTTGTTCCCTTGAAGAGCATCTGACCTCACATCGCCTTTTCTTTGCTTTGCAACATTTGCGCCCCATATTGTAGATGAGAAAATCAATGTATGCAGGAGAACTCACGGCGTGGTTATTTGGAATAGCACGCCAAATCTCCCATACTTTTCTCCATGCTTTGTTGGTTTCTCCCGACACGGCATTATATTGATAGCAAAAAACATCCATGAAACTTGATAGGAGAGGCATTCTAACATGAACTATTCCTGTCCTTAATGCTATACGCATAGTATTCATGTCAGGTGCTACGCTTACTTCTTCAAACCTTCTTAAGTTCCATACACCAAATTCTTGCATATCTCTGAGAAACATATCCGCTTTTTTAACATCAATCCCGATTCCGGCGTTTACGAGCATTTTCCTTATTTCTACGGCGTCATAATTGTGTGCTTCTGCGATATTATACGCGGTTCCGTTGTAATTGTTGACCAAAAGCTCTGCACAGCGCCGAATCCATTCAATTCTCTTATCGGGTTGATAGTCGGCAACTCCTAGTTCAGTGAGCATTTCATTAATGTAATTTGGATTGCTAAGTAACTCTCTTGCATCAAAAAGGTAAGGTTTTCTTCTTGCCAGCTCATAGTAGTTTTGAGGCAAACCGAAGCCGAAATCTTGAATAGCGATAAATAATCGTGCATCAGCAATTTTTTGAGGTTCAAGTTCTTCAACGTCCATTACAGAGGAAGGGGAGAAAGGATGATAGTATTCTTCAAGCTTTTCCGCAACTTCCCTGCATTTTTCTTCATCTACATGAATTCCAAGAATAGCTTTGTGATTTTCTTCCCAGAATTTATGATATTCTGAGAAATAGTTAACCTCTCCATACGGAGTAGCGCATTTCATTCTAGCAATTTCTTCTGTTTGAGTATACATAAAACGATTAATCTCTCTAAGAATGGATGCTATCACCTCTGTGGAAATTTGGTCATTTTCTGGCAGTGCGTATCGCTCAGAGAGTTCTCTATTAATAGGGGCCAGTATGTTTCTCAGAAATTTTTCAAAATACCTCTTACTTTCCGAAAGACTCAAGATAATCCCTTCATTTTTTTAGTTCGTAAACTCCTCTTCCAATTCTTTTAATTAAGCCACGTTTTGTTAATCTAATAACCGCTCCTCTTATAGTGTTGTAGTTGATGTTTGTCTTTCTCTTTAGCTCTTGAAGCGATACTTTCTTTGATTTTTTGACAATGTCATAAACTTGCTTTGTTTTTCCTCTTAATTCCTCAGGCATACACAATCTCCTCTGTAAAATTATACCAGTTATTAAGCTCAAAAATATGTCGTTCATCCTAGCTTATGTGTATATATGTGGGTGTGTTTTTTCTTTCTTTTCTTCTTTCTTTCTGTTTCTCTTCCATGTTTTAAAATGATTTGAGGGTTCTCGCCTAGGATATATGCGCCTGAAAACTGGCTTATTTTTCTTATGTTTCTTTTATTTTTGTTATTTCTGTAAGTTGGCTTTTATTTTTCTTCTTGTTACTTTTTGTTTCTAAATTTGGAGTGGTGTGAAGGTTTGGGTGAGGATGTGGTTGTTAAGGTTAGGCTTAAGGGCGAAACGGCGAAGAAGTTTTTGGAGTTGAAGGAGCTTTTCGGAATTGTCAATAATACTGAGGCCATCCGCGT
>QMUP01000148.1 GCA_003660635.1 Candidatus Wolframiiraptor sp. | reverse complement strand
CAATACGACCATGAGAAGTGAGGCATATACAATTCTTAAAACCGCTCCAACACACCCTCTTCGTGTTACGGTAGAGGAAGCTATGAGGTACATTAGGTAGGCGTAGAGCCCCCACATCATCGGAACGTCGAGGGGTACGCCAAGGACGCGCGGTCCCCCTAGCGACACATATTCATATCTGCCGAAGGGTATGCCAGTATTGACCCCAACTATCTCGGCCATCAAACCTATAGCGAAGCCCGTGACAGGTATTATGAGTAAGTGCCTAAACTCCTTATTCATCGATGCCGCCGCGAGTGAGACGACGTATCCGAGCACGTAAATCCCTAGGCTAAAGTTAAAGGACTCTAAGTTGTGAGGTAGCAGGAGCACTAGTGCGTGCCCGACTATTAAAGGTGCAATAATGGCTACATCGATTGCGGAGCTGGATTCACGTGACCAGCTCATTCCCCACCACTTGATTCGAAATCAATGATCAACCGTTATTAAAATTTTGGTAAAGTAGTATTATTGCGGAGGTGAGAGAAAGCTAACATATGCTAGGTGGATAGATTCAAGGCTCTTATGAGAACGTCGCCCATATAGCTGTTAAGATCTTTTACTTGGAGGACCCGGCTCTATGTAATCCGCGGATCGTTCTTACTAGATGTTTAAGGGTTTCTGCAAATAGCTCCTTATGGTTGGCTAAGACCGGTTTTATATATCGAATTCTTCACAGGTCTTCAATAGATTATCGGTTCCCTCATAATTCATGATCAAGATTAGGTGCTTTATACCTGAATCAGCCTTCTTGATGGCGATTGATAGTATGTCGAAGATACTGTCTAATGGCTTTAAGAACGGCTTGGATATATTCGTCAAGTTAAAGATTGACGAATATATCAGGCCGTTTCCCATCAGATAGCCACACGGCAAAGTCCCAGCGGTTACACAGTAAAAAGAGCCTCCGGAACCTTGGGGAGAGCTGGAGGTCGGAGATCCGAATCCCCCCGGGCCCGTCACAAAATCATGTATATATAAGAGGGGTTTTCCTTTAGATATTTCTGGAAGGGTTCTTGGGTTACTTTTTGGTGATCGCCCCTTATTCTTCTTGTAGGGAGAGTAGGGCATTTGCCCTGTGGTAGAGTATCCGGATCTTCATCTGAATGTCCGCGATCTTTGTTTTGAGTGGTTTCGGGAGATTACGGGTTGGTATGTTCTTCACATCCTCCATTAGATCTTCGAGAATTCTCCTCGCGAGCTCGATTCTAGCCTCTTTATTGAGCATGTTTTCGCAGAATCTTAGGTCTTCCTCCAGTTCGGCGATCCTCTTCTGAACCACGGCTCTCCAGCTCAAGTCCTTCACACAGGATCCAAGAATCCATGGATAATATTAATCTTAAATGCTGAAAAATGTGCATGGGAAAATGCTAATTACTTCATAGGTACACTTTTAGGGACGCTGACGTGACGGCTGGGAAGGTGTCTGGAGAGATGAAGGATTATAGAATGAATCCTTTATGGGGGGTCCTTGTAGAGGTCGTTAAAAAGCTCCCAGAATATGAAAAACATAAGAGGAATGTAAGGGACAAAATCCTCATCAATAAACCCGATATAACAGCCCAGGAGCTCTCTGAGCTAATGTCGATCCCAGTCGGAGAAGCTATGGTAATTCTTGACGAATTAAGGATTTCCTGCGAGGAAGTTGAAGAAGAGTTATCAAAGGAGCTTCCGAAACCAAAATATAAATTGGTAGCATTAGGGGGAACCTTCAGCAAACTACATTATGGCCACTTAATGCTCCTGTTAATGGGAATTAGGTATGGAGAGAAAGTGATCATAGGCGTCACCACCGACAAGCTGGCCAAGAGCTTAGGAAAGCGTTACGAGGTCCCACCCTATGAGACACGCGTCCAAAAGCTGAAAGAAGAACTGGTGGAAAGAGGGTGGGCAGATAGATGTATCATAACGCCTCTTGACGATCCCTATGGGGTGACCGTCGAGAAGCCTGAGATACAGGCCTTGGTAACAAGTCCATATACCCACTTCAGGGGGCTTGAAATAAATAGAATTCGGCGGAAAAAGGGGATGAAGTCCCTCGACATAATCGTCTGCCCACTTGTGGTAGCTGAAGATGGTAAGCCGATTTCCAGCACCAGGATCTTCTTGGGCGAGGTCACAGCAACTGGAAGCATTATCCGATATTAGGCCTGGCTACGAGATGCCGAAGAGGAAGAGAATTGCGAAGATTATAACCCCGGTTATGACGGCGTATTTGGTTGATGTTTCGTATAACCGTTTAAACCCGATCGTATTGTATATGGTTATGCCTATCGTCGAGAGTAGAGAGAATATACTCAGCATGTATTCCTCGAATGCTATCGTCGGCGTTAGCCTAATCGAGGACCTAGACAGTAGCGCTCCATACTCTAACTTACTCCAGTTACCCCTCGAAAGGTCGAGTTTATCGAGGTGCATTTCCGATTCTTTATCGATCCATCTAACGTCGCTCATATTCATGTAAGTTACAGTGTTTTTTAGGGCTTCATTTAACCCCTCTCTGCTCAGGAGATGCCAGTTAGGGGTCGTCATATTAGGATACACTCTGAACGCCTTGAGATAACCCACTTCGATAATGTCCGATGTTATCGTTACCGGGCCCTCGGGAGTTATACCGCTCACGGAGGCATTATAGAATGTCACATTTTGCACGCTGGCGTCGACTATGGCAAAGGATGCTTTTGGAACCCCTATCATAAATGGTATCTGAAGTGATGTGAAAATGATCACTATTATGAAGGAATGGAGGATGAGCGTCAAGAGAGAGATGAATTTCCACTCAAATCCGCGTAAAAACGCCATTATAGAGGCCACCATACCTACTATGAATAGCACTAGGAAGGCCTGAAGAGCCCTGGAAAATAGGATCATGTCGAAGGTGGGGACTTCGGGCGGGATTTCCTCGAAGCCCTTAAGCATGAAGTGTATGTCTATTTTATTTTCGATGACGTAAATGGTGGTGTAAGTGAGAAAGAGTATCGCTATTATGAAGATGGCGAGTCCCCTGGCGAGCTTAAACCATTTGACATCGATCCTCGACAAAAGCCCAATTAGCTCTTTAATTCTCAGTTTTTCCCTCAGGCTCACGGTCATCCATCATTGAAAAATGCTTATTCTTATCTCTTTATATCCATCTCGGTCTAAAAACTAGAAAAGCGACGGCAGCTATGATCATAGACACGGTGATATTCGCGACCATTGACAAAATTCCGCTCCAGTCGCCCCCTTTCTCCACGCCTATGCTTTCGGGAGTTTTAAAGGCGAGTTTGGGGGCTGGAGTGGTCGTTTTCGTGGTCTTGCTCTGGATCTGGGTTGACGCCGAGAT
>QMUP01000147.1 GCA_003660635.1 Candidatus Wolframiiraptor sp. | reverse complement strand
AGAAGCCCTAACTTGGGAAGAAGCCGTTGGGTTAGCTGAAGTTATTGTTCCTTCAATAGTTCAGAAAAATCCTGACTTGTTAAAAGCGGTAGGATATACAATTGCTGAGTCAAAAATACTTGAAGGCCATGCACCTGCTACACGCGGTAGAAACTTGATAGCATATTCAATAATAGGTATTCGATCAGATCATGAATCCACTACGGCGGAGGAAGCTCTGGAGAAACTCAGAGTTGGCATTGATATAATGATTAGAGAAGGATCCGTTTCACATGACCTTAAAGGAGTAATTAAGCTAATCACAGAGTATAAAATGCCAACTCATCGCTGCATGCTTGTTACTGATGATGAAACACCTATTGATGTAGCAAATCTAGGTCATATGGACTACAAGATTAGATATGCTATAAGTGAAGGTGTAGATCCAATAGATGCTATTCAGATGGCAACAATTAATCCCGCTAGACACTTCAATATAGATCATCTTGTCGGCAGCATATCTCCGGGTCGATATGCTGATATTGTAGCTGTTAGCTCTCTAGATAAGATAGACATAAAATTTGTAGTTGCAAATGGTGAACTTTATGTGGAGGATGGCAAACTGGTAAAGGACATACCACTCCCAGATTATCCTGATTGGTTAACAAATACAATTAATGTTGGTAGAGAGCTAACAGAGGCAGATTTTGACATTAAACATAGCAAAGAGAAGGGAACTGCAAAGGTAAGAGTAATTGGAGTTAAAGATGGTACACTCCTTAAGGATGCTCTTGAGGCAGAACTTCCAATTGTAGACTATAAGATTCAAGTTGATCCTGAAAAAGATATACTAAAGATAGCTGTAATTGAAAGACACAAAGCAACTGGAAATATCGGCCTTGGATTCGTAAGCGGCTTTGGCCTTAAAGAAGGAGCTATTGGAACAACTGTGGCTCATGATAATCATAACATATCAATTGTTGGAACTAATAACAGAGATATGATGGTTGCTGCTAACCACTTAATTAAGATCAGAGGAGGTATGGTTGTCGTTAAAGACGGAAAGATACTAGGCGATTTACCCTTGCCAATTGCTGGACTCATGTCACCAGAACCATGTGAAAAGGTTAAAGAGATGCTGGAAAATCTCCATAAGCTGGCTAGTGATTTAGGATGTAAGCTTACATCACCATTTATGACATTGGCATTTACGATACTTCCAGCAATTCCAGCATACGGAATAACAGATATGGGCCTTGTTGACGTATTCCAGTTCAAACTAGTATCTCCAATAATTAGCTAATTACCTGAGTAATCTTATCCCGGGCCTCTTTGAGAGCGATATCAACCTTATCTATAGACTTTCCTCCACCAGTTGCAAAGAACTTGTCGCCTCCAGCACCTCCACCAAGTTTCTTGGATATTTCTGCAACGATCTCTCTCATATTGATTTTTTCATTTTTTATATTTCTTGATTTTGAGCCGACAACCACTATTTTTGGTTTTGTAGTTACAAGTACTGCGATCGTGTTTTCGTATTCAGATGTTAATCTCTTTGTAAGGTTCCTTAGCGCATTCGGATCGATATCCATCTTTTCAAATATGACATAGTAACCTGAAACTTTGAAATCATCCAGCTTGGTTCTTAACTCGTTATATTTAAACTCAAATTGATAACCTAACAGTTCTTTCTTGCAACTCTCTAGGTCACTTGTTATCTTCTTAAGATAGCCTACTATATCATCTGTAGATACCTCTTTCCTTAGGGCAAGATACTTCTCTTCATGGGCTAAGGAGGTAGCTATTGCATCGTTGCCTGCTAGAATTTTCAACTTGAACACACCTTTTTTCATTTTCTCTAAGTCTATTACTCTAACTAACCTTATTTCGGCCGTGTGAAGGACATGAGTCCCACCACATGGCGTTATATCCCAATCTTCGATCTCAATTGCTCTAACCTTATTGGTTATTGGATCTACTTTCCATCCTGGATACTCAGACGGATCATACCATCTTATTTTGACATTTCTATTCTCCGAAATTACTTTATTCGTCAAGTTCTCAATTTCCTTTAATTCATCTTTGGATATAGCTTTCTCATACTTAAATACAAGATATCCATTCTTTTCGGTAATTGCAGAAGAAACGAGCTCTGGATTTTTCAAAACATTTATAGTGGATCTCCAGAGTATATGTAATGCTGTGTGATACTGCATATTTCTTAAGCGATATTTCCAATCAATAATAAGTATCACGTCCTTATCTTTGAAGTCCTCAATTTTCCTTTCCGTCTTAATGTAATGCCTTACCATGCCATCATCTTCTACAACATCTAAAATAGGAAACCTTTCCTCCTCAAGTTCTATGTATCCTCTATCGGAGGGTTGTCCTCCTCCTTTTGGATGAGCTATTGTCTTATCTAAGATTACATATAGCCCGTTCTCATCAGTACCACATGAGATAACATGAGCTGAAATTGTGGTTAGATATGAATCTTTATAGAATACCTTTTCTGTGTACATACTGTCCACCTAAGTTTTTACATCTTTACACCTACGGCCTTCAGTATCACACTCACATAAACCTTAATAGCATCTATAACCTCTGAAATACTCACAAATTCATCATAACCATGGGGATTACAATCATCACCGCCTGGGCCAAATGCACAGATTGTTGGTATTCCCGCATGGTTCAAGAATCTTGCATCACATGCAGGCAAGCAACCCATAATTTTTGGCTTTCGGTTTAGGACCTCGATTACCGACTCCTCGGCAAATCTTACAATGTCGCTATCTCTCTTTACTTCACTTGCCTCTCCAACAAGGATTTTTTCTATTGTTACATCGATTTCTGGATCCTTTTCTTTCTCTTTCCTAATTGTTTCTTCAAGGACTCTATAAACATCATCAGATGATAGCCCTGGTATTGTACGAATATCAAATGTAGCCTCACAACGATCTGGTACTATATTAATTGCTGTCCCTCCTTTTATTGTGCTGCCAGCGCAAATTGTTGGATGGCCAAGCAGTGGATGTTCTTCAACATCAAACTTCATATTAGATATAGCTACAATCAATTTAGCCATTTTTTCTACAGCATTTACCGCTTCTTCCACATATGCTGCGTGCTTTGCAACTCCCTTCGTAATTAATTTAAATCTAACAACACCTTTATGAGCGATTACTATATCCAAGTGTGAAGGTTCCCCGACAATCCCATATGTTGCATCAAGATATCCATTCTTGAGCAGAAAGAGAGTTCCGTACTCACCACCTGGTTCCTCGTCTGATACATATGATATTTTCAAACTACCTTTTAGTGGAACTTCAAAATAATTTAAAAGACCTGCTGCTACAGTCATTGCAACAAGAGCTGATTTCATATCTGT
>QMUP01000146.1 GCA_003660635.1 Candidatus Wolframiiraptor sp. | reverse complement strand
GAGGCAGCCCTCTGGAAACCAATTCATATGCTCGTGAAGTAGTGTGTCAGGGATAGATGGTGGCTAAGCGCGAGCTCCTCGTCATCGACTTAGGACTCATCGAATACGGCGAAGCCCACAGACTCCAAATAAAATTAACCGATCTACGCATGGAGAAGAAGATTCCTGATGTTCTACTGTTACTCGAACATCCGCATGTAATAACCTTGGGCAGGAGAAGCAGCCTGGAAGACGTTAGAGAAAATTGTGGAATCCCAGTCATCCGGGTAGAAAGAGGGGGGAGAGCGACTTACCACGGACCTGGCCAGCTCGTAGGATACCCCATAGTGGATATTATAGGGTTGGGAGTAGATGTGAAAACCTTCGTTCACGGGATAGAGGAGGCGATAATACTAACTCTGCGGGAATTCGGCTTAGAGGAGGCCGGTAGAAGAGAAGGATATCCGGGAGTCTGGATCCACGGCAGGAAGATAGCGTCAATAGGGCTTGGGATAAGGAAGTGGATCACCTATCATGGATTCGCGTTAAATGTCAACGTGGATCTCAAATACTTCGGATTGATAAATCCATGTGGTCTAAGCCCTGAAATAATCACGTCCATGAACAAGGAGCTTGGAAAAAACGTGAACATGAATTCCGTGAAAAAAGTAATGGCGCGATGTTTTGCAGAGGTATTTGGATATGAAAAGAGGGAATTGATGAAAGTCGATGAACTATTTGCTACCCACGATATCTAACATTTTTCATAGGGAATGCGTCAGGTAATCTATTCTCCCACCATCGGCGACGATTACCTGACCCGTGATGAAGCTTGATTCATCTGATGCTAAGAAGACCGCTATGTTCGCTATATCTTCAGGCTTGCCTATGCGTTTTAGAACACTTCGCTGCCTTGCTAGCTCGATTATCGCCTTAGCTTCCTCCAGAGTCCTACCATAATACAGCATCTCAGTCTCTATCGCCCCGGGAGCGATCGCGTTAACGTTTATCCCGTATTCTCCAAGCTCAAATGCCATTCTCTTGGTAAGCATCACGACGGCTGCCTTCGTTATCGCGTATGGGGTTGTATCGGTTATAGAGGTGCCGACTCCGGCCACGCTTGAAATGTTTATGATCTTTCCATACCGATTATTTATCATGTTTTTTGCGGCTTCACGACTACAATAAATTATCCCCTTGACGTTCACATCGAGCATTCTTTGAAATTCTTCGTCATCCATTTTCAAGATTGTTCCGCGATAAAGCACGCCGGCATTATTCACGAGTATATCTATTCTCCCAAATTTTTCGACCACCCTATCAATCAGCTCCTTAGCCTCCTCTTTAACCGCGACATCCGCCTTGACGACGAGAACCTCCCCATTCATCGATCGGATTTTATCCGCCACTTCCTCCGCTTTCTCCTTTGAACGAACATAATTTACGCAAATCTTTGTACCTTCTCTCGCAAAGGCTAGCGCGATCGCCCTACCAATTCCCCGCGAACTCCCCGTGACCAACGCGACTTTATCCTTTAATCTCCCGTTCATGAATTATATCAAGCCGATATCGTCTTTATACCTTTTCGACCTGCACGCTAAATTTCATGAACACCGAATCCTCCTCGCATATGGACAGATATCTGCGAGAAAACACGATTGACACCTCGGAGACCTAGCCTTACAGATCGTTCTCCCAAATTCTATGAGCGCGAGGTGTGCCCGCATCCTATGCTCGGGGGGAGTAGCGGATTCAAGCTTTCTTCTGAGAGCTTCATAATCGTCTTTTTCGTCCGCTATGCCGAGCCTGCGCATTATCCTGAAAATGTGGGTGTCTATCGGGAGAACCGGATCCCGCCTCATGATCATGAGATATACATCAGCGGTCTTGGGACCTATACCCTTCATGGAAGATAATATTTTTCTCGCTTCTTCATATGGAAGGCTGAGAATTCTCTCTAATCCCCCCATTTTTAGGAGCTGTTTGGCTATCATCTTAATCCGCGGGGCTTTCTGTCTCCAGAGACCGGCGCGTTTTATCGCTTTACCTATCGATTTGATATCTGCGCTCGCTACATCTGAGACGCTGTTGAATCTCTTCTCGAACTCTCGTAATGCGGCCCTTACATTTTCCCTACTCGTCCTTTGAGATAAGATTACGGCAACCAGCGTCTTAAATGGATCTCTACTCCTGAATCTCTCTAAGTCGACCGGTATCTGTTCTAGAACCCTCTCAATTATCGTGGTCAATCGCTTATTCATATCCCTCGACTCTGAAGCCATGGCTTTGCTCACTTGATGATTATTTCATGCTTTGTTAAAGCCTTGACGAACTCCTTAAACCTGCGCTTAGCCAGAGCAGGCCCTTCCAGTCTTATGAATATCTTGAACTTCTCAACCCTTAAATCAACTGCCCTCAATCCAAATTGAGGCACTACTCCCTTTAAGTCCTTAGACTCTATTATGGGTATCTCTTCAACACGACCGCATGGCCCCAGTCTACACGAGGCGCATCCAAGGCCGTGGGCTTCTATATTCGCTGCGCAGGCTGAGGGATATACCTTGATATCGAGTTTTCCTGCGAGCTCCATTATCTTCCTTTTCAGGTCTTGGCCTTTAATCGTTATCTGTTTGGCCCCCTCCAGCCTTCTCGGAATGCGCTTAAGTATGTCGTCTAGATATGGATAACCTGCTGCCTTTAGCCTCTTAATGATCCCCTCGGTAACCCTCAGCGACCCAAGTACGACCCCGCTTACCCCGCTCCGCTTGGATTGGGACAAGATCTCCTCGAACTCGCTTAACTCTATTCCCGGAAGTATAGGTCTCAGAAAGAGGGAGACGTGGATTCCCTCTCTGGATAGGTTTTTAATGGTCTCATAGCGTTCTTCAGGGCTCGGCGCCCCGGGTTCGAGGGTTTTATGAAAAGATTGGGTGATCACCGTAACCAGCACGCTCACCTCCCTACAGGTGGATCTTATCCGCGCCGCGTCCCCGGATCCAAGCCTGGCTTTAGTAGAAAGTTGAATCGGGTTTCCGAACTCACTTGAGATCGCCGAAAGATACTCGTAGGTTCTCTCAGAGGTCTCGGGAAGAAAGGGCTCGGTCACGGCGCCGAAGGCGAGCAAAGACCCACGCCGGCCAACTACTACAGCCGGATTTATGGCCAGAGCATAGGCGAGCTGCAGCCCGGAAAGCGGATACGGCCTCGGCTTCGCCGGGAAGCCCATGTCCCAGATATAGCAATAGAGGCAGCCGAAGCTACAGCCTATTCCAGTGTGTATGGTTAGGCCACAGGGTCTGGGAAGCCTCCTGGCGTGAGAGTCCGCCTCAGCCTCCCTAGCCTCCTCATCTCCTAGCCTTGCTCTAAGGCGCTCCGCGACCTCCAGCTTCCTCTCTAAAGCCTCCTCGACATCT
>QMUP01000145.1 GCA_003660635.1 Candidatus Wolframiiraptor sp. | reverse complement strand
TACACGTATCCGATGGAGAATTCTTTCAGACAGAAGGATATACGCTCCTCAACAAGCTCCTCGAATACTCCTTGGAATGTAAGCTCTATTTAGTTCCCTCCACTCCATTTATCGAATTCTCGCGGGAAATCCAAGAAAACCTGAGGAGATATGCGTTCAAATTCTATTTGCTCAAATTGGGGGAGGAGGTCGCAAAACGCGGTCATTGCCTCGGGCTCGTGTGGGGACACAGCGCAATACTGGGTATTAGAAAGCTCGAAGAATTCTGCGTCGTTACACGCATGAGATCGCTTCCATCCTATGCCCCACTACTTTCCATCGATGAATCCGAATTGATCCAACGGGCAAGTTCTTTGGGAATGCAGGAGCAACTACATTTAACTCGGATGGACCAACCGATTCCAAGTCCGAGAGAACTTGAGAAGATATGGAGAAAATCCGAGCTAAATGAGGCCGTCAGGAGGTCGCTGGAATCCGTAGAAGTTTTCAGGTTGAGGAGAGGGGGCGAAGTAAAGAGGATTTGGCCTAAGCCTGGAAAGGGGTCATAAGATCAATGGTTCGTCTGGTTTCGGCAGGATTACGGGACATTTTATTTCTCCCAGCTTAAGCAGCCTTTGGAATTCATAGGGGTTTTCGGTATGTATCGGTATGATCTTTCCGGGATTTATCTCATTAATTATCTCTATTAGGCTTTCGCGATCTGCATGTCCAGATGAATGGACGTTTCTCAGGTCAAGTCTTAGTAGGTGGACCCATCGCTCGAATTTGCTCCACTCTATTTCTTGTTCTTCATCATGGGGCTCGCTCGTAGATACTATTATCCTTGAACCAGGTTTAGGTCGTATTTGAACTAGTTCTAAGATGTAGTCTAAGCCGCTCATTATGAAGAAGTACCTGTCTTGTCGTTCGGCGATCTCATCGGGCTTCACGAGTTCTCCTGCTCTCTTACCATCAACCCTATCGAGATATGTTTTCTTCAACCAACTACGGTAATTTACTGATTTAAGATCATATCCGCCTCCGGTGAGCGACCTTCTCTCAAAGTAGATCCCGACATCCTTTAGGCTTGGGATGGCTATCTTCGTCTTTGAGTCCGAGAGCTTATCTATGAGATACGCTATCCTCGGGCATATCACGGGCTTTTTCCCAAGTTCCCACGCAACCTTGATGAGGTCTCTGAGTCTATCCACATCTGTGGGTGACATAATAACGCAGGTGAGTTTATCCACTTTCTCCTTCGCGTAGTTTCTTATCTCCCGGGAGACTTCGTGCTCCGGCACCCTAATCGAAGAGTCTATCCTAGTCCCCTCTATGAGCAGATAATCAACATCCCTGACCTTCTCCGCGAATCTCTCGGTGAGCTCATTAAGTAGGCCGTGCTTCCTCAAATCCCCGGTGTATGCCAATGAGGCTTCCTCGACTAAAAATCCGAAAGAAGCGGGTATCGAGTGATCTACGGGATAAGGGATTATCCTGAAGGGTGCCTCTGGGATTTCCGCGCATTCCTCGAAGATGCTTACCTTCCTCCCATATCTCTCGCCCTTTTTACTCCTTCTATCTCTCATGGAGAATATTTCTCCCTCTATGTCTAGGCTTGAAGACTCCAACATGGCCTCCATCATGGTCTTCATCGAATTGCTAACCGCTATCGCTATCTCCTTTGATAGGAATCCCGCGGCACCATAATGATCCACGTGCGCATGCGAGAAGACACACATCTGGACGTCGATTTCTTTTACATCACCTAGGAGCGTATTGAGCCGGTCATCCAGCTCCATTAAATCTTCTCGATATAGCCCCCGAGCCCTTGGGAGGATCTCGGAATAGAGGTAGTAGTAGAGTTTGTTCGCTATTGTGAGGGCGCGGTATCCCAAGACGTATTCTCTCTTTTTCTTTATATTTACCCCGAAGTCGAGGAGAATTCCCTCACCTTTTCCGGTTAAAGCTATCTTATTTCCTCCTATGCTGTTTATGCCGTCGAGGATATCCAGTTGTAACGCGGGCATCTACAACGAGAAAAGGGGGACTTCCAAGATTATAGCATTATGGTTATAGGTGGATGCCGCTCGATGAAGATATTCTCCGATCTCCTCTCCCAGCTTTCGCTTGATGTGACCCTGATGAATTCGCTCTTCTTTTTAAGTTCCTCAAGGTTTGGGGCGCCGATGTACCCCATTCCGCTCTTAAGACCCCCTACGATCAGCTTGACCACCTCTTTCACGCTTCCCTTATATGGGACATAGCCCGAGATTCCCTCCGGCACGAGTTTAGAATATCTATCTAGTTTGCTTATGACCTCGATGCTGCCCATTCCCCGATATCTCTTCAGCTTCATACCATCTCTTTCAATTACTTCTCCAGGAGCCTCATCCGTGCCCGCGAGCATCCTTCCCAGCATGACGCAGTCGGCCCCAGCCGCTATCGCCTTTACTATGTCGGCTATCCTCTTAACACCGCCGTCGGCGACCACCGGTATATCATATTTTGATGCTACGTCCGCGACCCACGCTATTGCGTTTAACTGCGGAATCCCTACCCCGCAGACCTCCCTCGTCAAGCATATGGATCCGGCTCCAACCCCAACTCTCAGCCCATCGGCCCCGGCGGCTATGAGGTCTTCGGCCGCCTCTGGGGTGACTATGTTACCTGCCACTATGTCTATCTCGCCGATTCTCTTGTATATCCTCAGGCTCTTGATCACGTTCTCGCTATGGCCGTGGGCAACATCTATTACTATGAGATCGGCTTCAGCTTTCAGTAAGGCCTCAAACCTCTTATTATCGAGGACCCCTATCGCCGTCCCCACCGGTAACCCATGTTCTTTGACTTTCTTAACCTGCTCCGCCTGATCCTCTATGCTCATATTTCTATGGATTATCCCTATTCCCCCAAGTTCGGCCAGGGCTATCGCCATCTCGGCCTCAGTCACGGTATCCATCGGGGAACTCGCTACCGGGATCTTCAGCTTAACGTTCTTCGAGATCCTAGTTGATACATCTAAGTCCTCCTTGGGGACCACGGAAGAGTACTTCGGCTTTAAGAGGACGTCGTCGAATGAGATCCCCACAGCGGCCGTCTCCAGTTTCCTCGAAAAGAAACCCATATAGTACGTATTATTGAGCTTCTTTTTATCCATTAAATCGCGGCTTTTGCTTCGAAAATCAGATCGGGTATCATTCATCATTCGCTGGGTCAGTAATACCCGCTCTCATCACGTCTAATAGCACCTTGTAAAAACTGTGATTAAAGGGTTGTCCCCTAGAATTTGTAGCCTATCTTCCTTAAGAACTCTTTCCTCTTCTGGATGTCTGCCTCGGCCTCGATCCCCTTAGGCTTGTATCCATCGACCACGCCTATTACCCCCCTCCCCTGAGAGGTTTCGGCCACGAGTATTTG
>QMUP01000144.1 GCA_003660635.1 Candidatus Wolframiiraptor sp. | reverse complement strand
TAACGTGGCGATCCAAGAACTCAACGCCTCTTAAGTGTGCTTTCACGGGGTGGCCGGTGAATACCCCTGTGATCTTTTTCTCTTTGTTTATCGTGACGTTGACGATAAAATCTAACTTAGTACTTCCCATAAACTCCACCATATCCTCATGGATGGGATTGCCATCAAGGATCCCAGCCCTCGCCCTCGGGTGGCCAATCATGTTAAATCCATGATTGTTGAATATGGAATCTCTTCCGGCGACACCGGGTAGGAGGATCTTTCTGCCACCGCTATAACCCGCGAAGAAGTGGGGTTCAATTAATCCAGCGCCGATCACGAGATCGCTCTCTAAAACATATCTGTTTACATGGATCGGCGTTCCATAGCTGGTTTCTTTATCAAGTTTCAGAAGCATTTCTCCATCTGAGGCATCGTGATTAATTACCTCATAGTTCTCGACAATTTCCTCTCCCAACATCTCGACGAGCTCCGATCTTTTCACTTGTAGGTGTAGCCCGGTCGCGACGAGGATCCGGATCTCCGCCCTCGGGTTCGCCTTACCAATATAATTAACTAAAATGGGGATTATCTCTCTCGATGGAAAGGCCCTCGTATTATCTGGAATTATCAACAAGATCCTCCGCGCCTTCTCCGACAGCTTCCTCAGGCTCGGACTTTCAACCGGTTTCTCTAGGCCCCTCACCAGCTCCTGTTCAATAGTATCTATCGTGGGCATCTCTTCTGCTTCAAGTATCTCGGCGTTTTCAACCTCGAGGTGGATTTGCTTCCTGCCATAAGGTAAAGTCACGAGCATTAATTAGTTCCCTAGAAAAATAGTTTCGGTGCTCCTGTAAAAATCTTTATTCATAGCAAGGGATCGCGACGAAAAATCTTCCCTTTTTCCCGACGATCTTTATATGATCGTAGTCGGGATTCAGCAAAGTCATCGTCAATTCTTCCCCGGAAATCCTCTTTTTCTCAAGTAAATCCGCTACGAAGGAGGTCAGATAGTTGATGTATTTTTTAATCCTCTCATTTACGTGTTCGCGGGCATACACGCTCTCTAAGATTTTGTGATATCTCCTCCTAACGTAGATCATGAGCGGGTATCCAACGTTTATCATGACTATTCCTAGAATAATTATCCCAAGTATCAAGTCATAATACTCTGTAGGTGGAAAAAGCATGAAAACTAAAAGCGGGAGGACTGTGGCAAAAATTCCGAAAGTAGAAAGCACCCTACCCAACCGATAAATGTTTCTCAGCTTGTTTACCGACGATTCCTCGAGCAAAGTTCGTCGCGTTTTCTGAATCATCTGAATAAGCTCTTTACGTGAGAGCGGCGGGTGTCTGGGTTTCATAAATTTTTCACACTTCCCTAACAGTTCTTCCGCTAGCTGGGGGTCGGCGATCATCCCTGACCGATATCTATCGAGAAATTCTATCAGATCCAGAACCTGCCTCAGATTCGTCAAGACTTCCCTCGATAAGTTCTCTATTTTCCTCACTTAATTCATTTTCCTCAAAGTCTTCGATTGCGGGGAGACTGCCATTATAAAATTTATTAAAGATGCGGAACATCTCTCTCACGATTCATGATTGAGAGACTTGGCGCGGGATTTTTTACGGGTCTAAGCATAGGAGCGGCCATAAGCATTATGGTGCTAATGACGGGCAACTATCAGCTTGTATCCTCGCTACTGGTAATCTTGGAGATGGTTATTCCTTTATCGGTACTTGGTTTGATCTTCGAAAAACTGTTCTTAAGATTTGGATCAGAATACCAGAAGATGAAATATTTCATCCTCTACTGGGTGATAGTCTTTCCATGCTATAGGGTGTTAGTCGATTGGTTAGAGTATTTGAGAACCGCGTTTTTCCCCTTGTATTATGGGCACTTCCTGAGTTTTATGGTATTCATCGGGTTACAGGCGGCAATAGGAGCGGTATTCACCTTCGGATTTCTCATGATATATTCATTGATTCAGAGGATACTCCTCAGGAAGGCTCGGAGCAGTCGATGAATTTTTCCGAATGAAAAAATTGGGAGGGGTTTAGTCAATTACACCACTTTTCCTGCCGCCACGCTTAAGCCTACCCAGTAAATGAAGAAGATCAGCAGGAAAATGCCCCAGGCGCCGATTATTATCAATCTCCATTTCGGCGCTCGTACCTCTTTCGGTAGCAGGAAGCCAGTCATGTAGATTATCAGGAAGGACAGGAATATCTGCTGGAAGATCATCGCGTAGTGTTGGATAACCCAGTACATGAAGGGCCTTTCTGCGGGAACCAATGCTATGCCTATTATGACGTAGATGAAGAAGAACAGGAAGTACCACCAGCTATACGTCTTCTTCCTCGCAACGTTTGGCGCGGTCCTCCAAACGGCATCCGCGGTCATCCTCGATATGCCGTCGAGTAGTCCCCACGAGGTATCCCACATCTGCAAAGCTATGCAGACAGCCATCAAGTAAAAGAATGCTATATGCACTTCCTTAGCCGCTAACGCTATCGAGATCGGCGCTTCGGCTTTACTAACTATCCCGCCCGTGGGATAGAACATAGCATATGAGATCGTGGCGAATGCTATGGTTATGAACGTGGCTAAGACGAAGTAGATTCCGAAATTCTCGACATCCAACCACTTCATCCACTTCCTGTATTCCTTCAACTGTTCCGGATCCTTTGTGTTAAATGTAACGCCTCGTGTCGGGACTTCTTTAGCTTTCCAGACGAGTCCCGTTACTCCCGGAACCAGCGAGGACATGCCATAACCTTTCTCGACAAACCATCCGCCTTGTAGAAGGTTCCAGGTCCCGCCACCATACTGGACTAAGCAGGTAGCGATGAGGGATAAGGGGATCACTCCTTTCCAGAAGTATTCAAACGGATTCGTTATCGGAAGGAAGAATCCCGAGAGTACTGCTGCGGCTATCGATGGTGTCATGGCATAGGAGAGGAGCGCTATTGCGGCGATTATCGTGACAGTGTAGGTGACGTAGAAGAATTTCTCTAAGACGCTGTAGACCTTGGGCGCCAAGACGAAGAACAATATCAGAATGGCGAACAAGATCCACGACCAGATATTGGTATCAAATGCCCCAGTTAACCTCATCATTATGTATCCAGCCGCAGTCATGTAAATCGGCCAATAGAGATTCGTGCTGGCCACGACCCAGAACCAAGGCCAAAATCTGCCAGGTTTCGTTCTGCTGACGCCGAGGAAGAAATCCTCGCCCGTGACAACGGCCCACCTTCCAAGCTCCGTAGCCCAGAACGACTGAACGATTGCTGAAAGGACCGCGAGCCAAAATACGCCTAGTACGCCTCTAGAAGCCATGTAAGGTACTCCCTGGGTTTCGAATCCGCCGACGGCAAGAGACCCGAGTATGACACCCGGGCCCACACAACGGACAAGATATTCCTTAAAGGTCGC
>QMUP01000143.1 GCA_003660635.1 Candidatus Wolframiiraptor sp. | reverse complement strand
GCTGCGAGATCCCAAGTCTCCTGACCCCACGCTTAGTCGGAAGCTCCGTTCTAAAGGCCCATGATTTGAGAACACCAACTATCCCAAGTCTCAGGTCATAATGTAGTCCGGCTCTCCTCGCGTGGTGTTCATGAACGACGAAGATCGGGGACATGGCCACGTTAAGATGATCTGAGAAGCGATTTAAGAGTGCCGTCAACAGTATGTCCTGAAAACCCCAAATAGCGTTTTGATAACAGTTGTTCTGGAGCCATGGCGTCGCTGACTACACGGATTCGAGATCTAGAATCGAGATTCCTACCAATCCTCACCCGACATTATCTGAGGAGATGGTTACCCCTCTCCATAATTATAGGAATCGTCGCGGGTTTCTCGGCCATAGTTTTCTACGAGATGCTCCGCAACGCGACGACACTTTTCCTCAAAGAACTCGCCGGATACCATCCACCAGCTCCCGCAGGTGAGGGCGAGGGATTCTTCAAGTTTCCGGAGAACCCGTTGCTGCTACCCCTGATAACCTGTATCGGCGGATTGATAAGCGGTCTATTAGTCTACACGTTAGCACCCGAGGCCGAGGGCCATGGAACCGACGCAGCCATCGACGCATTCCATAACAAGCAGGGGGATCTGAGATCGCGGGTTCCGTTGATCAAGATGATCGCCTCAGCGATTACTATCGGTTCCGGTGGGAGCGCGGGAAGGGAGGGGCCGATAGCGTTAACGTCGGCTGGAGTCGCGTCGATCGTCGGTAAGCTATTCAAGTTGACGGCGAAGGATAGGAGGATCGCCGTGGCCGTAGGGATCGGGGCGGGAATAGGCGCGATCTTCAAGGCCCCTTTCGGAGGAGCGATACTCGCCGCAGAAATCCTCTACATCCACGACTTCGAGGTAGAGGCACTCGTCCCTGCTTTCATCGCCTCCGCGATATCCTACAGCGTGTTCTCGATGGTCTATGGTTGGACGCCTATCTTCTAGGGAGGAGGTCAATATATCTTCACAAATCCAGCGAGCCTAATCTATTACGGCATATTGGGAGTCTTATGCGGGTTAATTGGGATCCTGTATGTCAAATCGTTTTACGGGACTAAGGCTCTTTTCGACAAGCTCCAAATCCCAAATATCTTCAAACCCGCGATAGGCGGCCTGCTCCTAGGCATAATCGCGATATTCACACCACATGTCCTGGGAACGGGATATGGCTGGCTTCAAAAGGTGATCCTCGGCGACTTCACCGCGATCCCGCCGCTCATAGTCTTTGCCCTAATCTTCCTGAAGATAATCGCGACTTCGCTCACGGTCGGATCAGGTGGAAGCGGAGGGGTCTTCGCTCCAGCCCTGACCATAGGTGGGATGACCGGGGCAGCCATGTGGCTCCTCTTCAAGGGACTTGGAATAATCCCCGAGGTTTCCCCCGCGCCATACGTCATCGTAGGCATGATGGCCTTCTTCGGTGGGGTTGGAAAAGTTCCGATAGCGACGATCCTGATGGTGAGTGAGATGACCGGGACATATAACCTGATAGTGCCTTCAATGCTCTCGACGGCCATCGCCTACGTGATCACGGGGAGAACAACGATCTATGCGAGCCAGGTTACAACCCGCGCCGAGTCACCTGCACACGCAACCGAGTACACGGTCCCATTACTATTGAGGATAAAGGTGAGGGACGCGATGACGAGGAACCCGATAACGATATCACCCGACGATCCTGTAATGAAAGCGGCTGAACTCATGGCAAAATACGAGGTACGCGGTCTCCCAGTAATTAAGGACGGTCTCCTCCAAGGGATGATCACCTTCTCAGACGTGCTTAGATTACATCCAGATGAACGGAATGATGTAAAGGTCGGGGAGATTATGGCGAGAAACGTCGTCGTCACCTATCCAGATGAGACGCTTTATGACGCCTTCGAGAAGATGGTCCAATATGGTGTTGGGAGGCTGGCGGTCGTCGAGTCGCCGAAGAGCAAGAAGCTAATCGGGATAATCACTAGAGGTGACATCGGGAGGGTCTATGAGCTGAAGATGAGCAGCATGATGAGGGAAAGATCGCGCTAAATCACTCTCCCTGAGAACTCGATCTCTCGGCAGCGATCTCAAACGCCCTGAGGATATCGTGTTTCGAGATAATTCCAATGATCCTCGACGGATCACCTCTCTCAACGACCGGAAGTCTCCCAACATCTTTCTCAACCATCTTATCGAGCGCCTCGTGGACGCTCTCATCCGGATATGCAACGACGAGTTCTCTTGAGGCTATGTCGGCCACCCTCGCGTCACTCCTCTCCCGAGGCCGTACCTTCTGGACGTCGCTCAGGGTCACGATTCCAACAAGCTTACCATCCTCAACAACCGGATAACCCGTATGATGGTGCTCCTCGAACATCAGCTCCAATGCCCTCACCGGCATATCTGGAGAAACCGTGATCACATCCCTATTCATTATCTCCCTCACCTTAATCGAGTCGAGGGCGAAGGATCGCCCCATCCTTATCTTAATCCCGCGCCTCTCCAGCTTCAGAGTATAGATTGAGGAGCCCCTGAGATATAGCCAGGCAACGAAGAAGCTCGTAACCGAGGAAGTCATTATCGGCGGGATCAAGGCGAAGTCACCCGACATCTCCGGTATCATGATGATCACGTTTATCGGGGCTTGAGCGGCTCCAGCGAAGAGAGCGGCCATGCCGGCCAACGCGTAGGTTGATGGATCTGTGGCGAGGGATGGAAATAGCGCGTGGAAGATCATTCCAAGGGCTCCCCCGAACATCGAGCCTATATAGAGGCTTGGAGCGAAGACCCCTCCACTTCCACCAGACCCTATCGTAAACGCTGTAGCCAATAGCTTAGCGGCTCCGAGGATCAGTAGCGTGGCCAAGGCGAGTTCTCCCGCCAAGACCATGTTGACCCCCTCGTATCCCACGCCCATCACCCCATAGCCCGGGAAGAACATCCCGATCACGCCGACTAGGAGCCCGCCTAAGGCCGGTTTCAGGGAGGAGGGAGCGGAGATCTTCTCGAATAGATCCTCAATGCCGTAAAAGATCCTAACCCAAAGCACCGAAAGTAGCCCAAAGAATCCCCCAAGCAATATGTAGAGTAAGAGTTCCGGCGGAGTCCACGTCGTCGCGCTCACGACCTTGAAGGCCGGGCTACTACCCAAGAAGACGGAGGCCACGGTTGCGCCGAGGACCGAGGCCAAGATAACCGGCATAGCGTTAAAGAGATGGATCCCCCGGTAGAGTACCTCCATCCCGAAGAGGGCTCCGCCGAGCGGCGCGTTAAAGGTGCCCGCTATTCCTGCGGATAAACCGCATACGACGAGTAATTTCACGTCTCCGGGATCGAGTTTGAAGATTTGGCCGAGGATTGACCCTATGGTCGCCCCTATCTGTGCTATGGGGCCCTCCCTTCCCGCGCT
>QMUP01000142.1 GCA_003660635.1 Candidatus Wolframiiraptor sp. | reverse complement strand
CTATTATGCCTATTCCCGTCACAACGACGGCTGAACCACGATTCATCGAGTTAAGGAGGATACACTACCTCATAATGTCTCCCAGTAGAACACGGCGTCCACAAAAAAGAACAATTAAATGTGGACCGGGCGGGATTTGAACCCGCGACCTCCCGCGTGCAAGGCGGGCGATCTCCCAGCTGATCTACCGGCCCCTAGATTCGAGGCTTGGATGGGTGATCTTTAAATCTTTTACCCTAGAGTTTTGAAAAACCTTATGCGAGGAGCTTCTTTGGTTTAAGCCAGTTATATTTCCTCAATTTCTTGGTCTCTCCGAAACCGCAGTGAGCGCATCGACCTTTACTTACGTTGAATGAGTGCTTTCCACAGCGTCTGCATCTTATGTGAACTACTTTGTTTCTCTTACCGAAGGAGGACGTCCCCTTGGTCACTTCTCCTCACCCTCTTTTATAGTTGGGGAGATCATCATGACGTTATCTCCTCTAATCACTATCATTCCTAATCTTTTTTGCGGCGAATTCTCGTTCGAGATCTCCTCGGCCTCTTCTAGGACTAGGTTCATGTGCTGGTCATAGCCTTGCAGGATTCCGCGGAGAAGCTTTCCACCCCTGAGTCTAACGAGAACGGTGTTGCCAAGGCTCTTCGATAAGATCTTCAGGGAAATGTCTGATGACAAGTCTCCCAGCCCACATGACTTCCCTTATAGGCTAATATTAATTTTTACCGGATTTAGCGATAATTCCAAACACATACCCCCAGCTATACCCGGAGAATTAAACATCAGACGTAAAAGAGGTATCTTTTTCTCTCGGCAAGGCTAAAAAGTCGATGGGCGCGGCTATGTCGCAGGACCGGGAGCCGGAGAAGATCTTCAGGGAGATAGAGGAGGAAGTACAGAAACTACTTAAAAAAGAGAAAGATAGACGGCGGGAAAAGACGGTGATCCATTATTTCGGCCTAAAACGTGGAGACAACCTCTTAAATGATATTTTAGATACCGCGAGGGAAGATGATGTAATCCTCGTATCATTTGAGGACGCTAACCTAGAGGACGCCAAAGAGAAGGTATCGGTATTGGCAAAGAGGATCGATGAGATGGGTGGTAAAGCGTATTTCATTAAATGGCCGACGCTCCTACTAATGAAGAAGGATGTGCAGCTTAAGATTCATAGATAGAGTAGATCAGCTTCTAGTCTCTAGGGTTATTGATTCCAGATTCTGCGGAGTGTATATCCTGGTGCCAGGAAGCACTTTGGATGCGCTTTTGGCCAAACTCATAACCGCATCGGGTTCTCCGTGGACTAGTACTAGTTTTTTGGGCTTCGGCTTAAACGCTTTAAGATAGCTTAAGAGCTGTTGTCTGCTCGAGTGGCCTGAGAAGCCATCGACCTTCGTCACCTCGAGCTTTACGTTAATTAGCTCGGTTTTTCCTTTCTCGTTTATCATCGGGAACTCCCTAACACCCTTGAGGAGTTTTCTCCCGAGCGTCCCCTCGACTTGGTAGCTCACAAAGATTAGCGTATTCTTCTCTTCTGAAGCAAATTCCTTCAGATATGTTAGGATTGGGCCGCCCTCGAGCATACCCGACGTCGCCATGATTATAAGCGGCTCCCGGGTATTCAGGATCTCATCACGTTGTTGCTGGCTCTTGACCGCCGTGAAATACTCGCTCATGAAGACGTTGCCGAGTTCTTCGACTCTTCCACCGAGTTCCTTTCCGAGATAGCTTGGAAAGGCCGCGTGGATCGCGGTGGCTTCGACGACTAACCCATCTAGGAATACGGGAACCTCTGGGATCATCCTCGACGAGAATAGGTGATTTAGAACCAGCATTATTTCCTGGGCCCTACCAACCGCTGGAACCGGTATCAGCACTTTTCCACCCCGTTCAAGCGTCTGCTTAATGTAGTTGGCTAATAGCTGCTCACTCTCCTGTCTCGTGAACTGTACCGGCGTGGCACCATAGGTGCTCTCCATTATGAGGGTCTCCGCTCTCGGGAACCTGCTGACGGCGGGGTCGAGGGTTCTACTGGCCTCGAACTTGAAGTCCCCGGTGTAGATGACGTTATGGAAGCCCTCGCCGATGTGTATGTGAATTATCGCCGATCCCAAGATGTGCCCGGCGTTATAGAACGTTATCCTGATGTCGGGGGTTATGTTCGTGACGACGCCGTAGCTAAGCGTGACGGTGTGCTGAACCGCAGTCCTCACATCATGCTCCGTATAGGGGGCGAATACCCCCTCTTTTCCGGCCACATTTATGAAGTCTAGCTGCTGCATTAACATCAACGGTAACGTTGGCTCGGTGCAATAGATGGGGCCTCGGTAATCGTATTTGAATAGGTATGGGACGATCCCCATGTGGTCGAGGTGGGCGTGGGTTATCACGACCGCGTCGAGCTCGCTTATCAGGTCCTCCATTATGTCGAATCTCGGGAGCATCTCCATGTTTTTAGTTCCACTTGGTGAGAAGCCGCAGTCGAGGAGAATTTTGCTCTCATTAGTTTGTAGGAGTATCGCGGACCTGCCGACCTGCATGCCGGATCCGAGGATTGTTATCCTGGCGTCCGTGGTCTCAAAGACCTGGTTTCTGAAGACTTTTTCACCTATCCTCCTGAGCGCTTGCAACCTTTCTTCTGGATATCCATAGATTATGTTATTCGCCTTCTGAACGGTCTTGGTCTGCATCGGCGGCTGCATCTCAACCCTTATCACCCAGCCCGTGGATGCGCTGAGCTCTTTTATCTCGTCGTCTGAGGGCGGGGGGACCCCTGAGGCTATCTCGACTATCACCTCGCCTATGAGGTCGTTGAATATCAGGTCCTGTATCCCCTTGATCCTGCGGCGGACCTCCTCTTCGAAGACCTCCTTCGGCATACGAATTGATTCATCGGATCTTATGACTATCCTCTTCTTGATGAGGGTCACGAGGTCCTTCGCTATCTGATCCCTATTCGAGAAGACCTCCGGATTACGCGTGTAGATCGCGATCCTCGGGCCCTCGAACTCTATCTTGGTTACCCCGGACTCGATGGGGTTGACTACGGAGAAGTACCTCGCGATCTCATGCCGCAACCTATCTAATGAAAAAAGCTCCTGCGAAGTCATGACCGTAATAACCCTACTCAGTAAACCGTTTTCACAAACTGGGCGTAGAGCGGCTTCTTCTCCTCGAGCGTCAGCTCCCTATACCTATCTCCGACCTTTATGTATGCCACATCGATACTATCCCCTGAACCTATATCCCTCTGAATAGCCATGGCAACGGCCTTGAAAGCGAGCTTAGCGGCCTCCTCCACGCCCATATCCTCACGATACTCGCTTTCGATTATTCCATATGCTATCGGGGAGCCGGATCCTGTTGAGAGGAGCCTCTCCTCGGTTAAGGTGCCGTAAAGGTCTGCGTTGAAAATATGGGGACCT
>QMUP01000141.1 GCA_003660635.1 Candidatus Wolframiiraptor sp. | reverse complement strand
TCGCCTGGAAGCCCCAATATTTTGACCATTTTCGAGATGTAAACATCAACATCTGTTAAACTTCTCACGTTGAGGGACTCAGTTAATTTAAGGTAACACCTTCGAATAGTTTTTTGCTCAAGTCCGGAGACCTCGGCCACTTCTTTAAGATCTCGTGGGATGCCGTGAACCTTGAGGGAAAGATAAATCAATGAAGCTGGCAAAGCCCTCAAAAATTTTCTCGATGACCGAATTTCCCTGCCTACCTTTCGTAGAAATATCGCAGCCGCCTGCGCGGCGGATTGTGGGATATTCAGGCTTGAGCTTATCCTGTAGATCTCGGAGAGAATGGCGATCATTGTGCGTTCTTCATCGGAATTAATTTTAGAATTTTTCCGGTAACGCGTTGAGAGACCTAAATCGTGAAGAAGGGGGGTTATCGGCGCCCCCGCACGTTCTCTCTTAACCCTATCACCGTAGCTGTACGCTCGCCATTCCGGATCGGAATAGATTATTCTATCAAGTACATGGCCGCAGTCGCCGCAGACTAACTCGCCGGAGTTCTTATCCTCTATTATGTTCGCGCTTCCGCAGGAGGTGCAGCGTAATTCATCCATTCCTCAGCTTCTTGACCCCTGCTACATATTTTATAACCTAATCGTCAAGGGTTTGTACTGGAACTCTATCCGTGTTATCTAGCGATAGTTCAGCGTATGGTCTTCTTTTTCGCCCCGTGTTCCAACTCCAATACGTATAATGGCTCATCCTTCCTGCATTCCGTCTTCTTCGTCGGGTTTATTTCTATGAAGAAGTGGTTAACTGGGCCGAAAATCCCGGAGACGACGCCGACTACCTCCATCCCGGAATTGTATACGAAGTCCCCGAGCTTGGGTAAGAACTCGCCTTCGACTACGAGCTTTCCCTCAACTATCGCCCAAACTTTTCCGATCTTTCTAAGCCTCTTTGCCCGCTTGGACATATCTTTACCGCCTTGGCATAGACTTAAGGACCTGTGCGATGCGCAAGATCGCCTCCTTCTTATTGATAGGCTCCTTGGGTTTGACTATGACCTTCCCGCTCTTCTTCCACCAAAAGGCGGGGTGGCTTCCAGGTTCTATTTCAGCGGCCCAGCCGAGCCTCCTCGCAGCGGCTACAATCTGCTCCGCAGCCGGGTTTTTTATCGCAAGTTTGAGGGGAACCCTTCTGCACTTAGATCTACTGACCAGGGCATCAAAGTAAATGGGCCAGATTACGTATCCCTTCTTCTTGATCAAAAATCACTTCACCAACACCGCGTTTATGACCCCATTCTGTCCAGGTCTAGATGTAACCCTGGCCTTGCCAAGTTCGGTTTCGATGATGGCGCCCTTCGTGATAACTCCTCGCCTCTCAAGATCCCTGCTCGCCGGGTTTGACAGCAGCCTCAAAATCTTAACTTTTTGGGCCAATTTCTTCTCAGGATCAAATACATTAGCGTAGATATCGGCGGCGAGCGCGCATTTGATGCCGCCTCCTCTAGTTCTCTTCACCCTGAGCTTCCTTTCACCTATCCTTGTGTAAACCGGATCCCCGCCTCTCTCATACTTCCTTTTCTTTCTATACGGCCTCTTCCTACCACCTGTTCTCTTCCGTTTATGGAGGTCGCCATGCCACTGCGTCATCCTCCCGAACTCCACCGATGAGGATGCCAAAGGCACCTTATAACGTTGTAGCTTTCTAAGACTCTCTAAAGTCCGAGATCGCGGCCTCTTCCACCAAGTTAGGTCTTTATTCAGTTATATCACGCAATGTCCTAGGGATAGGTTTCCGAGAGTCGGCTTAATGGAGACTTAGAAAATTTGAACACTGATGGATTAGTTTTAGTTTCGGCTGGAGCTGAGCTTCTACTTATCTCCCTCATTCAGGTCGAATCTAACTTTCTCGATGTCTAGAACCTGTTTATCAATATGATTACCTCCAGCTCGGCCGCTTCTGAAGGCTTTGGAAAACTCTACGAAACGCTTTCCCTCTGCTCGCTTATGCGCGCATAGTTTACCAAGTTCTTCAGGATCCTCTCATGTTTCTTTTCATCATCAGCTATACAATCCACTAGGAGGGTGAGGATCTTATGCGGCAACATCTTCTTGATCTCATTTAGGCCGTGGACATGGAAAGATTTCTCCTCCGAGAGAAGCTTATCCAACAATTCTATATCCGGAAGATCTATCCTCATCTCCCCACCGCTCTCTACCACGGACATTAAGAGCATCATTACATCCGCATGTTTCACACAGTCTCTCGCAATCATTCTGATCAACATCCTCAGAGCCTGGTTTCTCAATCTCGACGCGATCCTCATGAACTTTTCAGCCGATTTTTGCTCTATCTCGAATCTCTCCCTAAGGAGCTGTAGGAGCCTCTGAGCCTCATTCCTCCTCAAGTCTATGAGACTCTCCTCCTCCCTACCCATCGTCACCTTATGCTCAATCAAGGGGATTACGGAAAACGCGAGATCATAAAGCGCGGGCATACTTATCTTCCCACCCCGCTCAACCACGTGATCCGTAAACTCCCTCACCAGCTTTAGGGCGCCCTTTCTCCGAAGAAGCTTAGCCACGTCTCCAGCTCTTTTTCCCTGCAGATACAACGTCACAGCCGGCGGAGTTATTCCCAAGATCTCCGCTACCTCTTTCCTACTGAAACCATGTCTCTCAACGAGATCCTTAACTATCAGCGCCCTCAATCCAGGGATCACTTCCTCGGGTTTCATCAAAAGTAGATTAGCGGTGTTAGTATTTTTGTTTTACGCTGTTAATCGCGAATTATTGGCAATGACACGAAAAATAACATCGTTAATTAACAAAGTAACCCTTAAATCATCACCGAAAACAAAACTACTAGGAAGTCTATGGTGAGGAAACCTCTGAGCGAGCTGAAGCCCGGACAGGTCGGAGTGATAGTTGACATAGTTGGTGGTTCTCCGAGGCTCAGGAGGAGGATCTTGGATATGGGGCTTGTGAAGGGGACGAGGATAAAAGTCGTCAGAGCAGCTCCACTCAAGGATCCAATAGAGTTTCAGACCTCCGGATACGACCTCTCCCTGAGGAAGGATGAGGCGAAGAACGTCATAGTGGAGGTGGTTGAATGACGCGCCTAATGCCTCTGGCGTTCTTGGGCGAGGGGGAGATTGGAACGGTCGTCGAGATAAGGGCTGGAAGGGGACTGACCAGAAGACTTCTCGCCATGGGAGTGGTTCCGGGAATGATGATAAGGGTTCTGAAGTCGAGTGGACCTGGCCCAGTTTTAGTCGAGGTTGGACAGGCGAGGATCGCTTTAGGGAGAGGTGTTGCAATGAAGATTATTGTTAGGAGTTGGGATGCATGGCCCACGTGAAGAAGAGGATGATCAAGGTCGCCCTAGCCGGGAACCCGAACGTCGGGAAATCCGTGATCTTCAACAATCTAACCGGAG
>QMUP01000140.1 GCA_003660635.1 Candidatus Wolframiiraptor sp. | reverse complement strand
GAGGGACCTCCCCCCTTTCGATCAAAATGCTACGTAGGCCAACGACTATATCCATGGGCTTCACGTCTCTGGGGCAGCGGACCACGCAGGTGTTACACGTTGTACAATCCCAAACCTTATTGATGTCGCTGAGGTTTAATGGTGGATGAACCGTTAGCGGAGAAACAAAGTATAGAGATTTTCGCACCAGGGTTCTTGCGTTCAGTCCGGTTTTTGGAAATATGGGACAGCTACTCGTACATCTTCCACATTGTAGACAGACGTTGAAATCCAATTTTTTAATCAGCATCAGTTCCTCCTTTTCAAGGATTTTCGCGGTCATCATCTTGACCCTCCAAGGAGTTAATTGGAGTTGATCTTACCCAGCTAAGAGACCTTACTTCATTACTTCGTTGACTATTTGAGCGATGTCTAAGACATTCATTTCATAGCCTTTGCTCTTGACGGCGTCGTTGAGCATCCTTAGGCAGATGGGGCAAGCTACGGCGATCGTCTCCGCGCCGGTCTCCTTTGCCTGCTCTACTCTACGCAGGTCGATGTCTATTTCTGGAATTCTGTAGAATAGGTTAGTTCCACCGCCTCCACAGCAGAATGCCTCTTCCCTAGCGAGCTTCATCTCGACGAGCTCTATTCCCGGGATCTTTTTCAGGATTTTCCTCGGTTCGTCGAAGATATTGTTTCGCCTCCCGAGATAGCATGGATCATGATAGGTTACCTTTTTCTCATAACTTCCCTTCAGCTCGATCTTATTACTTTCCATCAATTCCCACAGCACTTGCGTGTAGTGCTTTATCTCGATTTCATCTCTGATATCATCGTAATAATGGACGAAGGTGTCATAGTCGTGTGGGGAGAGGCATATTATCCGTTTGACGCCGTGTTTCTTAAATGTCTCAGTATTGGAGTCTACTAACTCCATGAATAAGCCCTCTTCACCCATCGCTCTCGCAAAAGCTCCGCTGTCCGCTTCTCTGCTCCCCAGCATACCGAATTTTAATCCAGCTCTCTTCAAGACGTTTACTAGCGCTTCGGCCATTTTAGTCGCCAAATCATCATAGGGAACTAATGAGCCGACGTAGAGTATCGTGTCGGTGGGATTCGCCTGTATGCCGAGGCCCGCGACCCAATCATCCTTCACTTTAGCCGGTTTGCCGAAGGGGTTTCCGAATTTCACTAGATTATTGAGGGCTTCGGCCACTTGTTCGGGAACCTCGCCCTTCTCTACCTTAATTGATCTCAGTAGTTCTGTTATCGTAGCCCCACTTATCGTTACATCCCTCCTTTTGAGGTCGTCAGGTAACGGCCTATTCTGAGAACAATCCCATTCGCACCAGCCGCACCCGGTGCATGCGTAAATTATTTTGTCCGGAACCTTGGATATATCTAGCTCGCCTTTAAGTACATTGAAGGCTATCTGAGCTAAACCTCTCGGCGAAACCGCTTCGTCCCTGAGACTCACATATGCGGGGCAATTTGCGGCGCATAATCCGCAGTAACAGACTACGCAGCTGATCAGTGTGCGTTGGTAATCTTTTAGGGTTAGGTAACCGTATTTCTCCATACCCGTCACCTCCTAAAAGAATATCTTTGGATTCATTATGTTGTTTGGGTCCAACGTTCTCTTGATGAGCTTCATCAACTCGTATTCTTTCTCTCCAAGCTCCCTTTTCAAGAACTCCACCTCCAGCTCCCTAGGTATGAATCCGTGGGTTGTTGATAGCGATCCATTATGACTCCACACGAGTTCGGCGTATTCTCTAAACCACTTCTTGAACTCTTTACGGCATTCATTGTCCCATTTCTCCCAATCGGCCAGCAAGACGACCCAGAATTTATTATAGCCCTCCATTCCCGGTATAGGTGTTCCAGACTCGAGGACGGTCATAACCTGGGATAGTGCGGGATAGTGGTTCTCATCCTCCATCTTAGAGAAAAGCCTCTGCAGATCCATGTAGAAAGCTATTAAATTGCTGTCTGGAATATTGGGATCCAAGAAGATCATCCTCATGGTCGCTCCCTGATTTTTAATCCTCTTAGTTAGTGACGCTAACCCCATATAGTCTTCAAGTAAGTTGTGCACATCCCAGTACGCCCTCACGTCGGAGAGCTCCGGTCTTTCAAAACCATTATGATTCTTTAGTATGTTTACTACTTTCTCTTCCATCTCTTTGACCGCTTGGGGCTCCCCGAAGATATGGTAATCAACCACGGCCTTACATTCTTCAGGCCATTCTTTCTTGATGATATATGGCGCGATGAACTTCAGGTATCTTTCGGTGCTTACCGTGGTTCTCCAAACGAGCCTTGAATATCTCGGCCTCTTTATATCGAGATAGGCCTCGAAAGCATCTTTTATGTCGGCGAATACCATGCTCCCATAGACTTTCATCGGCGGTATCTCGATAAATGATTCCGTTACCTCGGTGATTATTCCCAACGTTCCCTTAGAGCCGAAGAAGAGCGACATTAAATTATAGCTGATACCACATTTCGAAGGCCTGCTCGATCCCCGGGCAAGTTTTACGGCGTCTCCATTCGGTAAAACTACTTTTATCGCCCGCACGTGGAATTCAGCGGGTCCCCAGCCGTTTTCCCACCAGTTATATCCGTTGACCGCAACTCGTGAGCCTAGTGTTGCCGACCGCTCGGAGGCGGGCCAGTCAAGGGGCATATATCCTCTCTCGCGTAAGAATTTTACGTAATCTGCCATGAGCAATCCCGCTTCGGCTGTGATCCGGTAATTTTTCTCGTCAAATTCTAATATCCTATTCATGGATCTGAGATCCACGATCGCGCAGTCCCGCATACCCTCAGCGCCGTAGCTCCCGGTTCGTCCACCAGATGGCACTAACGGGACCAAGTATTTGTTCGCGAACTTAACGATCTCCTGGACATCCTCTGTGGACATCGGCCGCAAAACCACTGCTGGAAGGAATTCCTCGATGTAGTTCTCATGTAGGAGACATTCTGGACCGTGGGTGAGAGTATAGCACATCCTCGTGGGTCTGTCGGTTGAGACCTTCTCGGAGCCTATCGCTTTTGAAACATCGTCAATGAAATTGTTAAGTCTACTTTCAAGTGAGGTCACCGCATAACACCTCGCAATAAAGCCACGTCTCTTATGAATTCTTTTGGTATTAATGTTTTATATCACGATTCACACCCGGTATAGGCTCAAATAATGCGGCCCTTAGGAGGTTTTGGACGAGAAATGCTTAGGACGCATTACATAGGGGAGTTGAGGCAACCCCTCGGGGGAAGCGTCCGGATTACGGGATGGGTTGAGCGGGTTAAGGAAGTCGGGAGACTTAGGTTTATCTGGATTAGGGATAAGACGGGAATGGCACAGGTGACGGTCTCCAAGGAGAATAAGGCCCTCTTTGAGAAAACCGCCGACCTGAGGCTTCACGATTTCATCCTAGTCACCGGGAAATTGGCCGAAAAACCGATAGCCAGGGTCGGAGTTGAGATAATTCCCACGGAGGTGAAGGTGCTGAGTAAGGCCGAGACTCCTTTACCGATAGATGTTACGGG
>QMUP01000139.1 GCA_003660635.1 Candidatus Wolframiiraptor sp. | reverse complement strand
CCCCCATCTCCTTGCCAAGTCCACAACCACTTTAAACAACTTCTTAACGGCGTCGGAGTTTAATTTAAGCCCATGGGCACCATATAACAGCACATCCTCCGTAACAAGTGATATGTTCTCGATACCATTCTTTAGGTTAAACTCTATCTCCTCTGTAATAATGTCCAGTGGGAAAGACCTAAAATGCCACATAGTTGGATTGCAAAAGTGGCATTTCCTAGGGCATCCGCGGGTGATCTGAACCAGCCCGTTTCTAGAAGGCGTTATTATCAATGGAATCTTATCCAATGGCGTGGGCTCTCCTTTAACATATCTCGGGACCTCCTCGCCGTTGAGCAGTTTCTTGACGATTATGGGGAAAGTTAGCTCGGCTTCCCCATCGAATAGCACGTCTATTCCATACTTATACTCATATCCCCTTAACTGCCAATTTCCCGGCCCGCCTACAATCACCTTAAACCCATACTTTTCCTTTAATGATCTTACAACGTTCATCAGCTTCTCAAACTCAAGTTCGGTGCAACTCTTGCCGCCGCCGGCTAATGCCTTTAAGGTCCAAGTGACCGGCGCTAAACCCTTAGGATCAAGCACGTGTATTGCAACTATCTCCGTATCCCCGTCAATAGCCTTCGCAACCATGCGTGGGGGAACGATGACAACATCATCTCTACTGAAGCCTGCGGCGATCAGCGACGCCTCCACCTTACATATAGCGTAAGGAGCATACTTGGCCCTCAAACCCCTAGTAGGAACCTTGGGAGAAAGTATGTGGTATTGCACTAGCTCGGGTACAAGTCTATAAGGCAGGCATAGCCCGAAGCCGAAGAGATCAGCTCCATGATAATCGGTAAAGACTGCCCTATCAGCTGTTAAGATGATCTTAGCCATCCATAATTTAATTGTCGTAATACTGCACGTTAAACTTTATCCACCCTAAAAACTGGGAGATGGTATGAAAATGTCTTAATGGAGAAACATTTGTTCTGCTCTATTTTTAGATATCGTCTAACGGCTTCCTCTTAGGACCGCGTAACGCAATATTTAACCGCTTTGACGAAATATTTCGAAGTCCTCTAGCGGTTCTCAAGGCTCGTCTAAGGAGGACTTAGGCTGAGGTAGAGTTTATTAGCGGAGCTTCAGAATGCGTTGGAGAGAAGGAATTGAATTTAATACTTGAAGGATCGATGTTATTATTGGCGCCGGGGTGCCTTAGCCTGGTAGAGGGTCGGCCTCGAGATCATAAACCGCTGGTCAGATCGGGTAAGCCGATGCCCCATGCGGGGCGCGTGGGTTCAAATCCCACCCCCGGCGAACAATACTTGATTCAAGAACAGCTATTTGTGACAGCTCACCACGCAAAAGTATTACTTTTTAGCCTAAGAAGATCGAGATAAGTGTAATGAAGAGAAGGGAAGTCCTTAAGCTGGGATTAACGAGCTTGACGGCATTCGCAGTAGGATTCTACTCTCACGGAATAATGATAGGCGAGCGTGCCGAAGGAGCGGAAGGAAGATGCTTCATCGAGATACATGATCTAGACCCATGGAATTATAACCAAGGATATGTGGAGAGGCTTGATCAATTCCTAAACCTGATGGGAGTCAATTAGCGAGAATACTTCTTAATACCAGCTAACAGAGACGATATAGACGCATTAGAACACAATCCTCAATTCATCGAATATGTGAAACAGGAAATATTGGGAAAATATCCGCTAGGTCATCACGGCCTTATCCACTGGCCAATGGATGAGGAGAAATGGATCTTCGAATTCACCTACCTAAATCGAGAAGAAACAAGACGGAAATGCGAGAAAGCGCTAGAGATTCATAGAAGAGTCTTCGGACAGCCGCCGGATGGAGGAGAAGCTCCACCAAACTGGAGCTATACCGCCGAAGCCCTAAAAACATTCCTAGAATACTATCCATATGTCTGCACCTATAAGATAATCTTTCCGAGAAAAAAGCCGCCGCTAATAGCGCAAGCCTTCGCGCCAACCTTCGGGATAAAGAACCCTGAAGAGAACATAGAAAACTTCAGAAAAGACTTAGAACACTACGATCCAATGACCCTGAGAATAGTCTTCCACCCACAAGACATAAAATCCAACGAATTCAAAGAAGTGGCGTATAAGGTATTCGAAATGATCGAAGCCAAGGGATATATGCTAAGCACATATAAGAAGCTATTCACATAAAAACGAGAATTAAAGGGTGAAAAAGATAATCGACTCATTCCTTTCAAGCATCATCATAAACTCAGAAGCCGGACTCAAATCATCGTCATCCAAGATATGCTCACCCTACTTAAGTAGATTCTACATCCCGCGATTCAAGATAGAAGGTAGCCCCCATCCATGAAGGACAGTCTAATTCAACCTTCCAATTCTCTTTTTGAGATTCGAGGATCCATGGAAGAGGTTCCTAATATTCTTTACAAACCTTATCCTCGGTTAAGACCACTGTAGGATGAAAGATCGAGAAAATCGAACATTTCTTTCATCGGTGGGCATTAAAATTCTATTATGCTTCCGACGTGGCATTTGAGCCAGTTTTCGGGATACTCTCTTTCTAAGATTGATCTTATTCTGTCGCCGCTGCAGTGTATTGGCGCGATCTTCTCTACTCCCAGTTCTATTAGGTGTTTAATGGTTTCCCTGCATGTTGATTCTGATGCTGCTCCCATGTGGAATCCGCCTATGACTAGATATGGCTTGACTCCGAGATCGGTTTCCGCTTTGGCTACGATGTTCGCCACGCCTGGATGGCTGCATCCAACGAGGATTACTAGCCCTCTTCCCTCGACATTTATGGCTAGGGCTTCTTCAACTGGAGGGCCGGGGAGCCATCCGATTACCGCTACTCCATCCGCTACTTCCATCGTCTTTTCAACTTCTATGATATTTAATCCATGGACTCCGATTCTCCTCGCGACGCCCTTTGGGACATACACCTTTAATCCAGGTCTAACCTTTGCTAGATATGAGAGACCGTTAGTGTGGTCTCCATGCTCATGTGAGATCACGACGAAATCTATCTCATTTGGATCTATTCCAAGCTTTTTGAGATTCTCTCTTAAGACATCTGGATCTGGACCTGTATCGAATAGTATTGTGTTCTTCGGAGTTTTCGCTAAGATGCTTAACCCCCACGCGGTCTTGAGCTCGCTATCTGGATAGTTATCGACTACGACGATCAGCTTAAGCCCTTTAACAGATCCTATTCGAATTTTCTCCGTCTCGGTCTTGACTTCCTCCTTTTGACCACCGAGTATGAGTACTCCTGCCAACAAGCTTATCAAGATAATGGCTGTTATGAGGAATTTAAGCTTAGTCTTCACATATCTCACGTCTCCTCCTCACGAGGAAGGTTCTCCAGCGATACTTAACCAGCTTCATTTCACCTGAATTCACCAGCCTCTCGATGAGTTCATCTGGATCATGAATTGATTTTGAGAGAATTTGATGGGCATAGTCGAGTCTTATGGGATGAATGGTCGCTATGCTTAGAAGATCTCTAACGGGATCTCTTCCAATCTT
>QMUP01000138.1 GCA_003660635.1 Candidatus Wolframiiraptor sp. | reverse complement strand
TAGCATTTCTAACTCCTCTATAACCGCTTTAAGGAAGTTCTCGACTTTATCTGCCGCCTTATCCACCTTGTCTTGAACGTTTTAAAAACTTCCTTTTTTCCAGCTTTAGATTTCATCTTTCTACAGACTTTCGTCTTAAACCGACCTTTCTTTAGGTGGTTCTCCGGGCTGAAGTGCTTATTGCATGAGTGATAGATACCATATTTATTAAGGATTCTTCCATCTTTAACAATCTTTCATTAAAAAACAAGAAAAATTTAATAATCATCTCTCTCCCCCTTAAGGTGAAATATGAAGAAAATTCTATCATTAACCTTAGTTATAGCATTAATAGTTATCTTGTTCGTGGCGTCCTCCTTTATTCCATTTAGGCCTGCCTCGAAGAATAATCAATCTAAAATCAGGGTGATGGTTACCATACCTCCCCAAGCGGAGTTCGTCAAGAAAGTGGGTGGAGAAAGGGTGCAGGTTACCGTTATGGTTCCACCCGGATATAACCCGCATACCTATGAACCGAAGCCTAGTCAGCTAAAAGAGGTTGAGAAAGCGGAAATATACTTCGCATTGGGTTCCGGCATAGATTTTGAGGTTGCTTGGCTAAGTAAACTTCAGGAAATCAACAGAAAGATGCTTGTGGTCAACTGTTCTGAAGGAGTCCAGATGATCGATAGAGACCCCCATATATGGCTTTCTCCAAGAAACGTAGAGATAATGGTGGGCCACGTATACGAGGGTCTGGTTCAAGTGGATCCTGCAAACGAAAAGTATTACCGTGAAAACTTGGAGGCCTATCTGCAGGAGCTAGACGTCCTAAACAGGGAAATAGAGGCCTTATTTTCAAACGTAACGAACAGGATCTTTATAGCGTATCACCCCTCGTGGGGGTATTTCGCTAGAGACTATAACTTAACCCAGATACCGATCGAGAAGGAGGGTAAAGAGCCGACGGCTGCTAGTATAGCGGCTTTGATCGAGCAGGCTAAAAGGCTTAACGTAAAAGTCGTCGTGGTTTCTCCCCAGTTCAACGTTAAGAGTGCTGAGGTGGTAGCCGAGGAGATAGGAGGTAAGATAGTCCTTGCAGACCCTCTGGCCGAGGACTACGTAAATAATTTACGTTCGGTGGCGTTAAGACTCTCGGAGGCCATGAGCTAGAAATGAGCGACGAAGTCATAAAATTAGAGAACGTTTGGGTTCGTTACGGAAACCTCACAGTACTCGAAGATGTAAACTTGACCGTATTCCGAGGAGACTTCCTCGGAATAATAGGGCCGAACGGCGGAGGAAAAACCACGCTACTCAAAGTTATCTTAGGACTTATCAAGCCTAGCAGAGGAAGGGTCACCGTTCTTGGAGGCTCTCCCGAAAGCAAGAGGGGCCTCATAGGCTACGTGCCACAGATAACCCAGTTCGACAGAAACTTTCCGGCGTCGGTTTTAGACGTAGTGTTGATGGGTCGATTGGGGCGAGGTAAACTGTTTAAGCGATACGACGAGCAGGATAAGAGGCTTGCACTTGAAATGCTGAAGGCTATGGAGATGGCTGAATTTAAGGATAAGCCGATAGGAGAGCTCTCTGGAGGGCAGCTACAGAGGGTCCTAGTCGCTAGAGCCTTAGCCTCAGAGCCTGAGATACTCTTGCTAGACGAGCCGACGGCGAGCATAGACGAACCGACGAAAACGGAGCTCTACGAGCTATTAAAGAAGCTAAACGAGAAAGTGACCATAGTCCTTGTATCGCATGATATAGGTGTGATCTCGACCTACGTCGACAAGATAGCATGCCTAAACAAGAAGCTCTTCTATCACGGCTCTAAAGAGGTGACGACGAAAACCTTAGAGGAAACCTATCGGTGTCCGGTGGAGCTTATAGCACATGGAGTTCCTCATAGAGTGCTGAGGAAGCATGAGGAGGAATAGCCTTGTTAGACTTTCTACAATATGAGTTTATGAGAAATGCGTTGATGGCAGGGTTACTAGCTAGTCTAGCTTGCGGTATAATAGGAGCCTTGGTCGTCGTGAAGAGGATCTCCCTTGTCAGTGGTGGGATCTCCCATGCAGCCTTTGGTGGGGTGGGGTTAGGATATCTGCTAGATTTTGATCCTCTCCTAGGCGCCCTGTTTTTCGCTCTAGCTTCCTCTCTTGGAATGGGATTAATGCGTGGAAGAACTAAAGTTAGCGAAGATTCCGCTATCGGGATTCTATGGGTTACCGGCATGTCTCTGGGAGTGCTTTTTATAGGTCTACGGGCCGGCTACACCCCAGACCTCTTCAGCTATCTGTTCGGGAGCATCCTAACGGTTTCTCGACTCGATCTAGCGATAATGTTCGTCCTCGACATGGTAATACTGCTTGTCGTATTCACGTTTTACAAGGAGTTGCTAGCACTATCTTTCGACGAAGAATTTGCTACTGTTAGAGGTGTGCCGACAAGATACGTATACCTAACTCTCCTCTCGATGGTTGCCTTGACGGTGGTGGTTCTGATAAGGATCGTAGGCGTGGTCCTAGTGATAGCAATGTTGACAATCCCCGCAACGATCGCTTGGCAGTTCAGCCATAAACTCCACAGGATAATGTTTGGTTCGACCGTTCTAAGCGTGGTCTTTACCACCTCCGGTCTCTGGCTTTCTTACGTCTTTAACTCTGCGTCTGGAGCCACTATAGTTTTAGTCTCGGTAGCGGCCTTCATACTTTCATCGACTCTAAAGTCTCTCAGGTAAAGATTTCGAATGCGAGAGGTTCAGTAGTTCTCGACACCTAGATTTACCGACTAAATCAACTTTCGTCCTCTTAAATGGTTGGCAGTCGACGCTTTTGCACATCTACTTTCCTTTAAACATACCTTAACCTCCTCCTAAAAGTTGAACGTTGGTTAAAGCGTCTTAAGCGATAAACTATTAATAACGTTACTGTCCTATATCTTAGAGTTAAAGGTGAAACTCCTTGATGACTCCTAAAGAACGCGTCCTCGCAGCTATCCGGCATGAGGAGCCTGACAGAGTCCCGATAACGGCTGGGCTAGACATAAAATTCCAAGAGATTTTAACCGGAAGGAAACATATGCCTGTAAAGAGTTATGTGGGTGGAGGGATAGCCGTTACAAAAGAGACGAAGAAATCGGACTATGAGGCGTTGCTATACAACCAGAAGCTCAAGAACGACGCTACTAGAAAGCTCGGAACAGACGATTTTAGGGTATCTGACTACTGGCTTTGGCCTAAAGGCTACGAGCCGAAGTATCTGGATAAGTATACATTCGTGGACTGGTGGGGGAAAGTCTACCGTCTAGAACCGAAAGTTAACACGAACTACTGGATCGACGGCATAATCAAGACTGAAGAGGACCTAGACAAGTTTACTCCTCCAGACCCAGACGAGATAAACTATGACCTAGTGGACTTCGTCGTTAAGGACGCTGGCGAAGAGTATCCCGTGTTCGGATGCATACACTTAGCAGGTATGTTCCCCTACCTTATGATGGGAGGAATCGACAAATTCTCCATCGCGTTATACCTTATCCCACGTTTCGCCGAGAAGGTCATAAAGATGGTCG
>QMUP01000137.1 GCA_003660635.1 Candidatus Wolframiiraptor sp. | reverse complement strand
TTAAAATTTAGGCTTACAGGTAAATGATGAAAGAATTGGGGTAATATGGGGGTGCAGGTTTTAGGCGTTCAGGTTTATAAGAAGATGATAGTTGGGGTGAGAGCGGATGCTGGAGCAGGTTGAACTCACTCAAGAAGATTTATGGGAGGTTATGCGCGCGTTCATTGAGGATGAGGGATTAGTCCAGCATCACCTCCGCTCCTACAACTATTTCGTTAAAGAAGGGCTTAGGGAGCTTATAAAGTCTCTTGGAGATCTTGAGATTAGAACGAAATATGGGACCTTAACTCTAAAGATGAGGAATCCTGAGATAGGCAAGCCGGTCATAGAGGAGATAGATGGAACCGTAATAGAGAATGTTACACCTATGGAGTGTAGGCTTAGAAACCTAACCTATGCGGCTCCCTTTTACGTGACTATGAATCTATACTTGGATGGGAAGCCGATAACTGGACCTGAGAGAATCAGGGTTGGAATGATCCCCATCATGGTTAAGTCCGATATCTGCCCGCTCTCGAAGCTCAGCGATGAGGAGCTTATGGAGATAGGCGAGGATCCAAGAGATCCAGGCGGATACTTCATCATAAATGGGTCTGAAAGGGTTATCGTCGCGATCGAGGATCTAGCTCCAAATAGGATAATGGTGACCGTGAAGGACTCTGAATCAGGTCAGCTTAGCGCGGTCGTCATCTCGGCGGCCTATGGAAGACAGGCCAGAACCGAGGTAACCTACAAGCCTGGCGGAACGATCAAGGTCTTCTTCTCAAGGATCTACAAGGGCATCCCGGCCATAATCATGCTTAGGGCCCTCGGAATGACAAATGATAGAGACATCGTGAACATGATCTCGCCTCTAAAGGAGGTTCAAGAACTTCTCGAATCGTCATTCAAGGAAGCTGAGGGAATAGACACCGAGTATGAGGCCTTGAGATACATCGGTAATAGAATAGCCTTCGGATATGCGGAAGAATATAGGATTCAGAGAGCTGAGCAATTGATAGACAACGTATTCCTACCGCATATTGGGATGAAGAAGGTTGCGAGATATCAGAAGGCGATCTTCCTCTGCGAGATGATAGGAAAGGTCCTTGAGACGAGCCTCGGAATCAGGAAGCCAACAGACCGAGACCATTACGCGAGTAAGAGATTGAAGCTCGCAGGTCCGCTGTTGATGGAGCTTTACAGGATGGCCTTCATGAAACTCCTAAGAGATATTAGATATCAGCTTGAACGCGCCGCCGCCTCAAGATATCCGGTTAAGGTCTCAACCTTCGTCAGACCTGGAATAATAACCGATTTCGTTAAACATGCCTTCGCAACTGGGAATTGGCCTGGTGGAAGAGTTGGAGTAACTCAGCTCCTCAACCGAACAAATCACCTCGCTACGATAAGTCACCTTAGGAGAGTTCAATCGCCGCTGAGCAGGAGTCAGCCTCACTTCGAGGCGAGGGATCTTCATGGAACTCATTGGGGTAGGATCTGTCCAGCCGAGACCCCTGAAGGATCAAACTGTGGATTGGTTAAGAACTTAGCTCTCTCAGCGGAGATAAGCTTCCCGGCCAGAAAGAGGGAGCTCCTCGAAACTCTCTATTCGCTTGGAGTGGTCCCACTCACCGAGGTCATCATGAAGAAGAAAGCGTATACGGCCAAGGTCTTCGTGGATGGATTATTGGTTGGATATCACGTTAATGGCGAGAAGCTTGCTGAAAGCTTGAGAACCCTTAGGAGAAGAGGTGAAATAAGTAACAGCATAAACCTCGCCCTTTACAAATACGATCACATCCAAGAAGTTTGGATAAACACGGATGAAGGCAGGGTTAGGAGACCTCTCATAATAGTTGAAGATGGCAAGCCTCTCTTGAAGAAGGAGCACATCAAGGCTTTGAGGAATAGAACCCTTAGATTTAGAGACTTGGTCTCGATGGGAGTAATAGAGTTCTTGGATGCGGAGGAAGAAGAGAATGCATACGTCGCTCTAAGACCTGAAGACTTGACCGAGGAGCATACTCACTTAGAGATATGCCCATACGCTACCCTCGGAGCGGTGGTCTCGATAATACCGTATGCGGAGCATAATCAGTCTCCTAGAAACATCTATGAGGGAGCTATGGGTAAGCAAGCTCTCGGAATCTTCGCCGTGAATTATGATCTGAGAGTGGATTCGAGGATGCATGTCTTGATCTATCCTCAACGTCCACTCGTCACCACAAAATCCATGGAGCTACTCGGATTGAGTGAGAGACCGATAGGTCAAAACATGGTCGTAGCGGTCTTAACGGGTCAAGGATACAATATGGAGGACGCGGTCGTCCTCAATAAATCTTCGATCGAGAGGGGGCTAGGCCTATCCCTAAGCTATAGAACCTATGAGGTTGAGGCGAGAATCTACGTCGGCGGCCAAAAGGACGTCGTCTGCATTCCAGAATCAACCGTCAGAGGATATAGAGGTGAACAGAGCTACAGAGTTCTAGATGCGGATGGATTAGCGCATATAGAATCTGATGTTGCGGGCGGAGATGTTATAGTAGGAGTTAAGAGTCCTCCAAGATTCTTGGAAGAGTATCAGAGAGCTCCCGCGAGGGAGATAGTTTGGAGAGATACATCCGAGGCCGTTAGACCATCTGAGGCCGGAGTGGTCGATAACATATTCATAACGAGAACCGATGAGGGAAACAAGCTGATCAAGGCCAGGGTTAGATCCTTCTGCGTAACCGAGATCGGAGACAAGTTCGCATCAAGACACGGCCAGAAGGGAGTAGTTGGAATGACTTTCTCACAAGAAGATATGCCATATACGGAGAGCGGAATAGTTCCAGATCTTATAATCAATCCGCATGCATTCCCAAGTAGAATGACCATAGGCCAGCTCCTAGAGAGCATAGCTGGAAAGGTCGCCGCGCTCAAGGGAGAGTTCATAGACGGAACACCCTTCATGGGCAAATCACTAGATGAGCTTAGGAAGGAGCTTGAGGAACTCGGATTCAAGAGCACCGGGAAAGAAGTCATGTATGATGGATTAACTGGGAAGAAGTTTGAGGCAGAGATATTCATAGGTGTAGTCTATTATCAGAGGCTCCATCACCTCGTAAGAGACAAGATACACGCGAGAGCTAGAGGACAAGTTCAGATGCTTACAAGGCAGCCGACCGAGGGAAGAAGTAGAGGTGGTGGATTGAAGTTTGGAGAGATGGAGCGCGACTGCCTAATAGCTCATGGCGCGAGCTTCCTCCTCCTAGATCGACTATTGGAGCAGAGCGATAAATATACAGCATACTTCTGCAAGAAATGCGGCTTACCTGTCTACTATGACTTGAAGCAGGAGAGGTTCATCTGCCCAATCCATGGAAAGGATGCTGAAGTGAGGCCCGTAACCATGTCCTATGCATTCTATCTGCTGCTGGAGGAGATGATGAGCATGGGGCTCTATCCAAAGTTACTGTTTAAGGAGGAGGTGTAAGAAGATGTCAAGTTCGCTTGAAACCGTCGCCGGAATAAAGTTCGGGATACTATCACCAGAGATGATTAGGAAGATGAGCGTCGCCGAGATCCAGAACCCAGACACCTATGACGAAGATGGAATGCCCATACCGACTGGAGTGATGGAT
>QMUP01000136.1 GCA_003660635.1 Candidatus Wolframiiraptor sp. | reverse complement strand
TAGCCTCCACATCATATTCTATGCTTTTGGCTGCTCTTCCACCCTCAAAAATGCCTATTAGAACCGTTTGTTGAACAGGCTGGCTATACAGAATTTTGAGGTAAATTGTGTATGTGTCGAATTCTTGAGTTTCAAATCTGGCTTGAACAGGGCTGGTTGTAGCTTCGTAGAGGCTTGGACCCAAAGTATGAACTTGTATGCTGACATTATTAGTGTAGATGTAGCTGACCGTTATTTCAGCTGGAGAGTAAAGTTCAAGCTCCGGAATCCTTAGCTCCGCGTAGTATGTCCCTGTTTCAGCCCCAACAGTTGGCAAGGCTAGAATGCTTGCAGAAAGAAGCACCATTAATAGACTAATGACATGCTTCATGTTCTCCAACCCTCCACACAAGCCTTTTCCTTTTATGCAGTTTTGATTCAGCCATTCCTTGAGGCTGCTTTTCAGCGTTGAACCTACAAAAGAGAGATTGGGGAATGTAAACCGTTACGGGGATCAGTTGCTCGCAGGCTTGAGGCGAAGGTTTTCCCTCGACATTCTTGCGTGACGTTTTCGATTTTCCAAGTAGGCGTATAGCCTGTAGTCCGCAGCCTACGGAAACGGCAAGCAGCAGTATTGAAATCGCCTCAAGCCCAACCATGTCTATCTGCCAGCCTAAGTTAAGTCACCGTTATCCATCCGCCTGCAATATCTTCTACAGAAGCGTTAGAACTCCAGGATAGGTCAACAGTAACTGTAGCGGACTCTCCGGAGGCCAAGGTTACACCTTTGCTTCCGCTTGCAACAGCTACGCCAGTGGCATTATTGAGCTGAACGTAAACGGTCGCCGTCATTTCCGAAGCTGCATTATTTGTAACTGTAACCTCGCATGAAACATACCTGTTTAAGGCTGGATCGTAGTTGAAGCTGACAGCGTCAACCGTGAATGGCGAGGGTTGCGCGGAGATTTCAACAACGAAAGGCTTGATGAGCGCGTACTGATTTATTGCTGAAACCAGCATAAATCCAATCATGGCTAAATAGCTAATGATCAGTAGGCCTATCGCTCGTCTGGGAACATTCATTTCTCACTCCTCCTTTTCTTGTTATTTGGGAGGCCTCGAGGAAAATTTCGACTTGCCGGATAATTTCGTCCAGCCCTGAAGTGTTAAATCCTCTATTGGCAAGGTCGTTTCTGGCCGCCAGAAGGCAAGCCAGCGGCTCGGCATCTCTAATCGCCTGCAGAGTCTCCTTTACGCCTAGATTCTCCTTGAAATAAAGGCCAAGCCAAAGAAGGCCTTGAACAAGCTTTCTGAGCTTTAAATGGCCATCAACAGCCGCTTTTTTAACCTCTTTGTAGAGTCCCGTAGGCACCTGCACGTTCAGCTGAACCTGTTCTCGGTTGTTCATAGGCCTCCCAATAGAAAAATAGGAAAATAGAATTCTAGGAGGAGCCTTCAGCCCGCGTCTTTAGACTGTTAAGAAACTTGTCAAGTTGGGAAAGCAGTCCATAAACTGTGGGGTCATAGGGCAGCTGAGATTTTACCTCTGCAAGTTTTCTCTTTTTTCCATGCTGTTCCAATGTGAAAATCAGCGCTGAACAGGCTATCTTGTACCGTGCAACTCTCAAGGCAAGCGAATTAACCAGCCAATAGGCTCTTCGGACGTTTCGGCCGAAGCTGTGATTAAAAAGTTTATCCCTTTCAAGGCGAAACCGCATAGAAAGCTTATATGCCTCCCGTAAAAGTTTTGCTAAATCTGGAGGGTCATTCGTTTCCGTGATAATTCTGATCTGTCTAGCTCTTATGCCTAAATCTTCCGTTCCGCTGGAGCTTTTAGCCAAAATTCGATAAAGCCCCCTGGAAGGCAGCGTTCCACCTAAACTTTTGCCAACTGAAAGCGCTGATTCCAACGCATAAGTCTGGTCGAAAGGCAAAGAATCATCAAAGCTCGGGAGCCAATCAATCACCAAACCGCAAGACCGGCAAACTAACTCTCCAGAAGCTTCATCCTCAAAGACGTCGGAACTGAAGCATTCAGGACAAATATAAAATGAACCCTTCGAATTTCGCGACGCCGTCGCAATTTTCCTCCTAAGCCTATAAAGATACTTCCGCAGCAGCTCTCTTGATATCCCAAGCTTTGAAGCAAGCAAATTCCTATCTTCAATCCCCTCTAGATAGACTAGACGGTAAAGCTGCCTTAACCTTACTGGAGGCCTTCCCTTACGTGTCAAAACCGTCCTAGCTCCAAGTAAAAGAAATTCTTTTAAAATGAAAAGCGCAGAGGTATCTTGTAAGGTACCTTAGAAAGGTCCGAAATGGCACGGAAAACTTGGATCAAAGTTTATCTGAGCAAGGAGCAGAAGCGCCTAGTGGAAAAAATAGCCAAAAGCTTAGGAATACCAGAAAGTGAAGTCATGAGGCTGGCATTTATGGAGTACGCTAAATCGCTTAGCTTGATAACGGATAAAGTTCACGACAGAATATAAATCCCCAAAATAGCCAGGTTTTTCTAAGGCTCACCGATGTAAGCCAAAATAATTGGACCCTTTCTGAACTGTTAAAGAATACTTTAAACCTACTCTCTCTATTTCAGCTACTATGCTCATCGACAAACACCTTAAATAATCCTGTAAAGAAGCTTGATTTTTGCCGGTGGGAGAAAATGACAATTTCAACCATTTATTCCACAAAACGTCTCGAAAACACTAAGATCGACCAATTAACAACGCTTGAAAGAAAGAATCTTCTCGACATAATTAGGCGGAACAGCCCTGAATATTGGAGTAAATTCAAGTCATGCATTTCATGGAACGACGCAAAAGTTGTTCTTGAACATTTCATAGCTCAAAATCAAAAGTTTTCAGAAGATTTTGAGAGGCGACAGCCGTGAGGGCCTCTGAACACTGTAAGAATCCTTGGAACGGAAAATGTAAAAGCACCGAAATAGAGCTCTACATATGGTTTTCTGGGCGGAAGCTTCCGATATGCAAACGCTGCTGGGAGAAGATTGCTGACAAGGACATTGAATGGGGGAGGAAACAGCTTGAGACTCGAAGACATTAAAGGCGTGGGAGAAGCGACCGCAAAAAAACTGCGAAAGGCCGGATACACAAGCGTTGAGGCATTGGCGGTTACTCCAATAAAAGAACTTCAAAACAAAACCAGTCTTGAGTATAAAACCGCCAAAAAAATTGTGGATGGAGCCCGCGAGCTTGTCGGCATTAGATTTGTAACAGCCAAGGAGCTTTGGGAAATGCATAAGGGAAGACACCGCATAACCACTGGAAGTAAAGCCCTAGACAAACTGATCGGCGGAGGAATAGAAACCCAAGCGATAACCGAATTAAGCGGACAATACGGAACGGGAAAAACCCAAATATGCCATACATTATGCGTAACGGTTCAAATGCCAAAAGAAATGGGAGGACTCGAAGGGGCAGCCTTATACTTCGACACTGAAGGAACATTCTCTCCAAATAGAATTTACCAGATAGCGCAAAATAGAGGCCTAGACCCTGAAGAAGCACTAAAGAATGTAATCGTATCAAGAGTGTACACTTCAGATCATCAGATGTTCCTGCTAGAAAACGCATTCGACAAGTGCGCCGAAAACAACGTGAGACTCGTAATAG
>QMUP01000135.1 GCA_003660635.1 Candidatus Wolframiiraptor sp. | reverse complement strand
TAATAGTTGACGCAACGGGGTCGAAGCAGAGAATATTCACTCTGAACACATTAGAAACCGTTGAGGCGAGAAGCGTTACCCCGAGGCTTACATTTGACGCCAAAGCGAGAATAAGCTCAGCGGCGGTCAAGGACGCAATCAGGGACTGCAAAACGATAAGCGACTACGTTAAGGTGACTATAAATCCAGAGGAAGTAATATTCGCCGCGAAGGGAGAGCTTGGCGGAGCCCAGATAAAATTCACGAAGGCGGGAGCCGCGATCTACGAGATAGAGACCGACAAGGAGGTCTGGGCCCACTTCAGCATAAACTACTTGGAGAAGATAATAAAACCCGGGTCATCACTCAGCGATGAAGTCGTCATGGAGCTCACCACAAATAAGCCCATAAAACTCGGATTCCCGATACCCTCCGGGAAACTCGAATACCTCATAGCGCCGAGAATAGAGGGAGCTTAAAATCACTTTTCTCAAAATACTAAATCCTCCCGTATTAAACCATAAATAGCGAACCCTAGATCTTGAGAAAACAGGGGCCGTGGTCTAGCTTGGCTATGATTCGCGGCTTGGGCCCGCGAGGTCCTGGGTTCGAATCCCAGCGGCCCCACTTACTTCGCGGTTATTATTCTTATGAGTTCGTAGAAGAAGTATGCTGAGGTTATCGCGAGCCCCGAGCCGCATATGATCGATATGAGTACGTATGGGCCGCGCTCTAAGAGGTCTAGTGAGTGGAGGACGTAGGCGAACATGTCGGCGGTTAGCATTAGTATACCGATCGTGAAGATCCTCGCGCCTCGGAGAACCCTATCCTTCATCAGGAACATCTTGCTGATAGCTATCTTCGGCTTCCGAAAACTCAGAACCAAGGCTATTATCACTAGGACTAGGGCGACGCCCGTGAGGATGACCCCGAGCAAGCCTCCGTAGTTCATACCCGCTTGATCACCCCGTAGACCGTGTAGAGGGTTAGAAAAAACAGTAGGAGGGATATGTCTGCGAAAACTCTGCCCACCTCCCTGATGAAGGGATCCTCAAGCAAGAGGGTCGCGGTAAAGATGTTCACCGAGAGGAGGGCTGCCGTGATCATCAAGCCAGCGGCTTTAACGCGCCGTCCCGCTAGAAAGAGCCTACCCGCGACCACCGTGCTCTTCCTAAGCCTCGAGAGCACCTTGGCTGAGTAGTAGACTGTTAGGACGCATAGAACCGTTAGGACGACGGCCCTAAGAAGCGTAAGCGGTGCGGTCATCCGGCCGCCCTTTAAGAAGGCGCAGCCGATATTAAGCTTTCCGGGAAAACCCCCGCGATGTTAAGGTTTATCTTAGCTGTGGGCGAAGTCTCTAATTGGGAGAGGATGTTCAAGCTAACCTATATCTCGACTTATCCACCCACGCACTGCGGCATCGCTGAGTATACCAAGTTTTTAGTGACCGCCCTGAAATCTGTTCGCCCGGACGTAAAAATTCACGTTCTTTCGGATAAATCGAATCAGACATTTAAATTAAGCGGAGGGGTGGAGGTCCATCCCGTTTTCGAATTCAAGGCAAACAGTTACCAGAGCATACTCGATGAACTGACGTTAATAGGGGGCGTGGATGTTCTCCATGTGCAACATGAATACGGGATATTTGGATATAATGACTTGATCCTCGAGGCCGCTTTAGAGGCCAAGAGGGAAAAACTCGTCAAAAGCGTGATCTTCACCCTACATAGCGTTTACCATCCATTATCCGGAAATGATGGCGCATTAGATCTCCAGAAAAAATTAAATTCCGTTGATGCGGTAATCGTCCACAGCTATTTAATGGAGTTCGAGCTTCAAAATCAGGGTCTCGACCCACTTCTCATAAGGAGAATCCCCCATGGAACACACCTTAATCCATTCCTAGAGACGCCGAGACACGAACTCTTAAACGAACTCCAGTTGAAGGAGGATGACATATCAGGGATGACGCTAGTTACGCCCGGCTTCCTGAGGATCGATAAGGGCCTCGACCTCCTAATACAGTCAATCAATAACCTAGACAAGAAAGATTCTATGACGTTAATTATCGCTGGTGAGAAGAGACTTGGGACACGTGAAGATAAAGAAATGTTCGATTTCATTGAGGATGCGTGTAAGAGGCTCAACATAATCCTCGTCGAGAAATATCTCTCAAGCGAGGAAATTTTGAAGCTGGCCGCCCTCGCTGACATAATAATACTTCCATATCGAGATCGCCCAGCCCTTTACTCCGTTAGTGGAATCCTACATCTCTCGATGGGGAGCTTTAAGCCACTCCTAGGAACAAGGGTCCCAAGACTAATAGAACTTTATCAATTCGCCCCCAGGGCAACGGTTCCTCCGAAGAAGCCGGAGCAATTATCAAAGACATTGAGATGGTATATTCGGAACTACGAGCACATGGTCGCGTATATGGCGAATCTCTACAGCTATGCCGTCAGGACTCAGTGGATTAGAATGGCGAGAAGACATATAAAACTCTACAGGGAAACCTTAGCTACTTAATCACGCCAGCCCAGCATAATAGGCTTTTCGGAGGCAAATCCCTCGTACCATTGACGAAACTAAAATAAGCAATACGGTGAAGAATCGTGGTGGATCCTTGCCTTCGAGGAGATTCGGCGAAATCACCGAGACGTGGAACCCGGTAATCGGCTGCTTACATTTCTGTAAATATTGCTGGGCCAGACCGCTTGCGGCGAGACTCGCGAAGATGGGTGTGCAGCCTTACGCCGAAAGAGATTTCTCCCCGACATTTCTTCCTTGGAGGCTCGATAGGAAGTTTTCGAGGAATTCGTTCGTCTTCGTCTGCGATATGGCGGATCTCTTTGGGGAGTGGGTTCCGAGGACGTGGATTTTGAAGGTTCTTGAGGAAGTCTCGAAGAATAAGCGGGCCACGTTTTTCTTCTTAACCAAGAACCCGAGAAGATACCTTGAATTCGAGTTCGGAGATAACGCCGTATTAGGAGCCACCGTGGAGACAAATAGGCCTTATCAGGGAATATCGAGGGCTCCACAGCCTCCCGAGAGAATCGAGGCGATGATAGAATTAAATCACGAGTATAAGGCCTTGATAATCGAGCCCATTCTCGATTTCGACCTACCAGAATTCATACATCTGATTAGGCGAGTTAAACCCATCTTCGTATACGTGGGATACGATAACTATGGACATAAACTTCCAGAGCCCACACTTGACAAAACCAAGCAATTAATCGCGAAGCTATCGGAATTCACCGAGGTCAGATATAAGACCCTGAGGAAAGCGTGGTATGAGCCGCATGAGAAGTCCTTAAAGGATATCGGCGATTGAACTTAAACTCTTACCAAACCTCGTCTCCAAGAGTTCCTCGGGTTTTCCAAGGGCATCCTCAATAGCAGGGTCAAATGGTATTGATCCGAGATATCTGACTCCCATTGCCTCGATATCCCCCTTAATCGATGGCGAGAAATCTGTTTTCATATTCTCTATTACCCCGAGAACGGAGCCATTTACCTCCTTAAGAAGGGAGACGAGTTTTTTCACAGTCCCAAGCGACAACCTTGAGGGCGTTGAAACTATTAGGAAGTTCAAATTTTTGATTAGGTTTATCAGGTCTAAGAGCGCATCGCCCAATCCAGGTG
>QMUP01000134.1 GCA_003660635.1 Candidatus Wolframiiraptor sp. | reverse complement strand
TCCGTTAGTTCTGTAATTTTATATTTTGAGTGTATTTCGGAGAAGTCTCTTATAACCCCGTCATCGCATAGTATTACGCATTCTCCTCTAAGAATAGCCTCGACCGTGTTTAGAACGTTGAATCCATCAATCCATATTTCGTTTTCCCTCAGTTCACCTGGCTCAACCCTTTTTGACTTTATGATCGTGCATTCTCTTTGCGAATAAACAGAGCGAAATAATATCGATCTCTCAATTTTATTGAGTTGATATCTGTCTCCGACGAGTTTTAGAGCAGACGGCTTGTTATATCCTCTATTCAATAAGTATCTTAGATCTGTTGCTGCCTCCTTTAATACGGCTAGGCGTCTTTCGAAATCTATTTCTCTATTCAATGTAGATACCCGGCCTCAGCGGCAACGCGGTCGAGGCCTTGTTTCTCGGGTCATAGATATTTTCTTGGTCTTCTGAGTAGATTTCTACGTTCGCGTTAAATTCCCTTTCTAGGAATTCCCTTGATTCTTCGTAGAATTCTAGTTCGTTTTCCGCGACGTTTAACAGGGTTTTCTCCTTATATTTTGATGTCAGAGATGCGAGTGTGTCCACCATAAGCTTTGCGAGGGTAGGCGCTTTCTTTTTGTCCGCAAGCTTCTCCGCAATCATCCACTTTATTAGGTTTCCAAGTGCTGCTTTGGATTCAAGGGACTTCAGCTCGATTGCCTTTCCGAGGAGCTCTCTCTTCTTTTTCGAAGAAACATAGATCACTATCTTTTTTGGAGGTTTTCCATAGACTTCTGTTATGCTTCTAATGTCTTCCATCAAGTTTTTGAGTAAATCTTCTCTAAGTTCTGCGTCTTCGTTAATCAGTTCTTCTCGGGGTTCAGGCCATTTTTCGAGGGAAACGAAGCCGCTTTTCCCGAGCATGCTCCAACATTCTTCTGCTGTGAAGGGGATGAATGGAGCCAGGATCTTTACCCATTCTTCGAGGAATTTCTCGGCGGCTTTTCCGAGTCTTCCTCCAGTTCTCCTGATATACCACTTCCAGTCATTGTATAGTCCATAGAGCGCTTCGTTAAAGGCAGTTCGGGTCTTAAGTTTCTCCATGGCAGAGGTGATCTTCTTCATCTTCCTTTGTAAGGTTGAGAGCAGCCACTCGTCTACTCTCGTGTAATCGTTGGAATTCGCGGAAACGACGTCCCTACAAATTCTTATTAATACATCTAGCATGTTTCTCGCCTCTCTCGCGTTTTTGTCCCTCCAGTCCGGGTCGTCGAGATCCTCTGCGGCAAGTAGAAGTGTTGCGCGTGTTGCGTCGGCGCCATATATTTCTATGGCCTTCTTCAGCGGTATGAAGTTCCCTTTACTCTTCGACATCTTCTCGCCCTCTATCTTCAGCATTCCATTCACTCCGATCCCTCTAGGCCAGTGACGTGGCTCGAAGATTGCTACATGGTGGAAGATGTAGAATGTTAGGTGATTTGGAACGAGTTCTTTTGCCGAGATCCTCATATCGACTGGATACCAGTACAAGAATTCTTCTCGCATTTGCTTCAAGATTTCTTCTTTTATTCCGCTTTGAGACGAGATTTTTTCTGGATCACCCGCCCCAAGGTAAATGTAGTTCAGGACATCGATGTTCAGTTGATCTGGTTTAATTATTCCCAGATTCAGGTATTTACTTATCGTGTAGAGAGCGGGGTAAATTGTGGAATCGCTCAAAGTTTCGACTATCCAATCTGGGTCCCAGGGTAACTTTGTTCCAAGCCCGGTTTTTCTGGCGCATGCCCAATCTCTCAGCCAGTCGACTACGTTTAGGAACCATCTCCTAGCTTCCTCGGGATATATGTTCATATTCTTTATGTGTTCCTTGACTTTTTCCTTCCATTCCGGATCGGAGTATTTGAGGAACCATTGGTCCTCCACTATCTTCACTATGGTTTCGGTTCCACATCTGCATATCACCTTCTCAGGTAGCTCCCACATAACCCCGCCGAGCCCCATCTCGATCAGCTTTTCCTTAACGAGGTCTCTCGCCTCAGAAACCGTTTTTCCGGAATATTCTCCGCAATTATCCTTCAGAACGCCTTCGTGGAATTCTTTTGAATAAATTGTCTTTGTTGCTTCTTCGAGCCTTGGATCGGTGTCAGATGTTATTCCAAGTCGCTCGACCTCTTCGACGGCCGGAAACTCTCCATAACCTGGAACCCTAATAATCGATATCGGTTTTATCGATTCCACGAGTTCCTTCAATTGATACTTTCTTATTCTCTCTTGATTATTTTTGAGGGCGATTATTCCCGCGTAATCATAGGGGGCGTGGGCGGGGACACTATAGACAACTCCTGAGCCGAAGTCGGGATCAACTAGATCAGCTGGGAATATCGGGATGTGTTTTCCGGTTAACGGCGTTTCTGCGAATTTTCCAATCAGCTCATCTGCCGGAATTTTCTTTAAGATTTCCACCTTTATCTGGTTCTTTAACTTATAAGCCGCCTGCTCAGATACTATCAGCTTTTTCCCATCAGCCCGTATAAGCACGTATTCGTGGTTGGGGTTTATCCAGATGTTTGTGACGCCGAAGATCGTTTCAGGCCTCAGGGTCGCGGCGGCAAGGTATGCGTCGCCGAACTTGAAATACACAAGGGTATATTCTTCTGGGGAAACTCCTTCACCTGCTAGTCGGTCATGGTCTCCGGTCGGGCTTTTACATCTCGGACACCAAACCACGGGGTGCCTTCCCTTGGTGATGTATCCCTTGTTCTTTAGGGTGATGTACTGCCATTCGATGAATTTACTGTAATATGGGTGTAAGTCTGTGGTGTGGAATTCTCTTCTCCAATCTATTGAGAGCCCCATCGCCTTAACGGTCTCGCGATTTTCTTCTGTATAATATCTCGTCACAAAAACCGGATCTGTAAATTTATCTAACAACTCTTCTGGGACGCCGTCGATTTCAACGAGCATCTTTCTGACCGATTGATCACCCCTCTTCAGTCTCTCACAGGTTCCGGCTACCGCCTCTCCCGTCCAGTGCCAGGCCCATGGGAAGAGCACGTTATAGCCCTGCATTCGTTTGAATCTGGCATAGGCATCTCCCCTAGTATAGGTGAATCCGTGGCCGACGTGGAGCGGGGCATTCTGATAAGAGTAGGGGACGCAGATGAAGATCTTAGGTTTCCCAGGCTTCGGGTCGGCTTCAAAGATCTTGGCCTCAGCCCACTTCTCAGCCCACTTCTCCTCGTAAGCTATGGCGGATTTCAGCTTCATAACCAGTTCACCTTAACGATCAGCCATATTTAAGCAAACAATAACGTATAAACCCAGCTTAGGGAGGTATAGACCTTGGGCCCGTGGCCTAGCATGGATATGGCGCCGGCCTCCGGAGCCGGAGATCCGGGGTTCAAATCCCCGCGGGCCCGTCACATAGGCATTCATGCTGAAGTCCATGAGAAATGCTCCTATAAGTGAACCTCTAGCTCATTAATGTCCTGATAGCCGTTTTAACATCTTATTATCAGATGTTTGAGGATTAACTTGACGTAGGTAGAGGGAGGAGCAGGAGCAAGGGATCGTTTCGGCTTTAAACCCGTCTCAATACGTAATTAATCATTTGAGGTCCGGCGATTAAAATCACTAGAAGCGCCGCGACAGGAGCCGCCAGCTCGGATCCTATAAAGG
>QMUP01000133.1 GCA_003660635.1 Candidatus Wolframiiraptor sp. | reverse complement strand
TTATCGACCAGATATTTTGTCGCGTTATGTCCTTGGGCGAGCAGAGAACCTTACGAAATCATGATACTTCCCAAAGAGCATATACAGAGGTTTATCGACCTCAGCGACGACGGCTTATTTGAGCTGGCTACACTTCTCTCCACGATATACAAGGCCTTAGACGGAGTTCTAACCTCTCCCTCCTTTAACTTAGTCCTCCACACAAAACCGAAAAATGAAGAAGACTTCCACTGGCACCTAGAATTAATTCCCCGAGTTTTAATGCCTATGGTCTCCGAGGTCGGCTTAAACATATATGTGAACACGGTATTCCCAGAAGAGGCGGCGGAGAAGCTGAGATCGGCGATTAAGCAACTATGACTCTAAAGTTATGCAAACACTTCGGCGTGTGCGGCGGATGCGTTTTCCTCGATAAACCATATGAAGAACAACTTGAGGAAAAAGTGAAGAGAGTTAAGGAATTACTTGAAGTGGAGCCTGAGGAAGTCTACCCATCTCCTAAACGATATTATTATCGGAATAGGATGGATTACGTGGTTGCCGACGGCCCAAAGATAGGACTAAACGTTAGGGGAAAATGGTGGGAGACAATCGACCTCGAAGAATGTCTCCTACAATCCCCTGAATCCGATGTAATCAGAAACCTCTTCCGGGAATATCTCAAGAGGAATTTAATTGAGGGCTGGAACAGAATTGAGAGGCGAGGGCTCATAAGGTTTCTCAGTATTATAGAGGGAAAATTCACGGGGGAGAGAATGATATTCGTCGTGTCCTCGAGACACGATGAGAGGCTAAACCTCGAAGAATTCCTTGAACTCCTTAAATCAGAAAGCATAAATGTGTCAAGCCTAATACTGGGGATAAACCCTGAAATACGAGACGACGCGAGGGCGAAGGAATTATTTGTTATTACCGGTCAGGAGACCATAAAAGAGGAGATCGGGAGCTTCAGATACAATCTCCACCCGAATGTGTTTTTTCAACCAAACCCCTACATCTTGAACTTCATGTTGAAGGAAGTTATCAATTTACTCGAACTCAAAGGTTGGGAGAAAGTCTTAGAATTGTATTCAGGTGCTGGAACCTTCACGGTAGCCTTAGCGGGATCAGCGTCAAATGTAGTAGCGGTTGAAAGTGATCCGAACGCGGTAAAAATATGCGAGTTAAATTTACGTGAAAACAAGATAAAAAACGTTAAAGTGATAAATGAACGAGCGGAAAGAGTTTCTTTAAAATATGATGTAATCGTGCTGGACCCGCCTAGGTCGGGGCTCAGCTATAAACTTGTGAGGAAGCTGAGGAAAATCAAGCCAAAGAAGCTCCTTTATATCTCCTGTAATCCGGAGACTCAGGCGCGTGACATAAGCCAGCTGGGATACCGTATTAAAAGGCTCATAGTGATAGATCAATTTCCGCATACACCGCTCATTGAAACCATAGCCCTCTTAGAGAGGTAATCGCCTTTAATCACCTCCATCAAGGGGAATGGCCGGCTCAGCCGAGAGGAGGTACGCTCATCGGATAAAACAATCAGCCGCGACGTTCAGTCCTCATCGCCCCAAGCCCCCCATAAAACCTAAAACCGACCTCCAAGCCATAAATTTTAGTAAAGGAAAAAGCATTGCGGGGGTAGCCAAGCCTGGTCAACGGCGCAGGGTTCAGGCCCCTGTCCCATAGGGGTTCGTGGGTTCAAATCCCACCCCCCGCATCACCTCCAAGAAGACGGCTTGCGGAGCTCGCCTCATCCAGCTACTACTGTTATGTAAAGGATGTTTTCAGCTTCTGCGTTGAGTTCTTGATGCAGCTGGTAATTCGTATCTCATCAAGAGGGTTAGGATACTTCTAAATGAAGTGTTATCGGCCCTTCATCGCTTACGTAGTACCTATCTGCTTCATTTTCTAGATCTAAATGAACTGATATCCATATTGCTATCCTATTATCGCCTCTCTGAATGAATTCAAGGCCGAGAACTTGTGTAAAAGCCGTTACTTTGTATCCTGCTATATTACCGATGAATCTGGGTGGCAAGGGCCAGCTTCAAAATAGGAGGCTGTGTTCATTAATATCTAGAAGATTTTGCTGAGGTCTGCCTCTTTATCTGATTATGATTAGCTAGGTCTGTGTCGCATCTCTCTAGCTTAAACTCGCAGTATTGTTCTCCCATGGCCGCGCATTTGGTCTCCTCGCATGTCAGCTCTACTCCTAGGAGTTCCTGAAAGACCCCAACTAGGAATCCGCAAAGGAAATGGCAGACAGGTTTTTCGGATCTCCCGTATTCTTCGGCTATGAATGAACCGCTGATCCTCACGACCCCGCCCTTCTCAGGCTCTACCTCGGCCTTCTCGAGCTTGAACCATCCACATCCATCGGAGCTATAAAACTCGGCCCACCTGCGCATAAAGTCTTTCTTCCCCCACTCCCTTAACAGGACCTTGGTCGAGCTCCTCCCAGCCTTAATTCCAGCCTCGTATAGGAGCGCTTCGACCTCTTCCCTGAGAGTCAGCTCCATGCTCTTCTGGAGGTCGACGAAGGTTCCGGCGCGCATCACGATAACCCTGACACCTAGCTGTTCTAGGATCGGCGCCTCCCTCCCCCTAAACTCGTAGCTCTTGGTCACTCCCTTCCCTCTTCGAGCTACTTACCTCCCCCTCTTTAATTCTTAACTGCTTTAGCCTCGATTGGAACTCTCGGAGAAGTCGGAGGACCATGAAGATGATATTAGGGGTACTTAGGCCGGACTCGGGGAGTGAGGAAATGTTCAAGATGTGGAGGGAAAAAGGGGTAATAGATATTAATGCTTCTTTTAATGTGAGGGGTTAAATGGGCATGGAGCTTAAGTTGACTCCGATGGCGCTCTTATTCATGATTATCTGCATGCTCTTAGGCTTCACGATAGCGATAGGCTCTCTCATCTCGATGGGCGGAGAGCTGAGAACCGAGGCGCTATCCTCACTCTCCATCCCGACTATTCTGGTCTCCATCCTAGATCCATTAGCGATCGTCCTAGAGTTCGCAGCGGTCATAATGATCTTCGTGGAGGCGAGGAAGATGGGCGGCGTTCATAGAAAGCTTACCTCACTATCCCTTTGTTTCTTGATAGCTTGGCTGGTTCTAAATTTCGGCGTCTTCATCCCCATCTCCCTTATGGGACTGACCTCCGGCTCCTTGAGCTTGGTGAGAATAGCCTTGGCCGTGAAGTCGTCGGCCGCAATCCTACAATACATTATTCCCCTCACCCTAATCTACGGCCTAGCGTCTGTAAGAGAGAAGAAACTCCTCCTCCCCGCAGCCGCCTTGACAACGACCGGAAACTTCCTGTTAACCCTCCTCCCAATATGGTCTGTTAGGCTCACGCTCACAAGGCTGGCTGGAATGATGTTGATTTACAGGCCAGTAATCGAGGTAAACTATCTCTCACAGCCGTACCTAACCTTACTGCTCATGGGATACATCGGAGGAATATTATACATGACGGCATACATCTCAGCCTACTTTAGATTACGGAGAGGCCTTATAAGCCATCAAAAAGGTAGACCGACGTGGGATGTATAATATTTCTCTATGCTCTTGGAATATGGATAATGCTCTTAATCCTAAGTATCGTAAACGCCGTGATTAGGGAGACACTTTATGCCCCGAAGATTGGCGAGCACTCGGACATGCCGTCAGCTCCCTGATAGCAATAGC
>QMUP01000132.1 GCA_003660635.1 Candidatus Wolframiiraptor sp. | reverse complement strand
TCTCGGTTCCCATGACATTCACATTCCAATACTCATCTTTCTTGACCTCGGATTCAACTACATCCGTCAAGGCGGCTAGATGAAAGATTACGTCGACATCATCCACATATCTTTTCATAGACTTAAGATCTCTAATGTCGATTCTCCTAAGCTCAGCCTCTGAGGGCAAGGTCTTCAAGGTTTCTGGAGATGCGCGCTCAAAGCTGTCGAATACCATTACATCCCAGTCTTGCTTAACAAGTCTCTCAACGAGGTGGCCACCGATGAAGCCCGCTCCGCCGGTAACTAGCGCTCTCATCGCAGATTACTTGAAAGATTCAGGCTTTAAACAAATCGCTTAGAGATCCTATACATGTGGTAACCAAGCGGTCGGCATGATGAAGGCTTTTTCATTCTCATGCTGGGCGCCGGATGTTTCTAAGGCTTTGAGGCTAAATGAATTGGAGAGAGATATTGTGAATATCCTGCAACGGCTAAAATCGTTAGACGGTATGTGGGTTGCGCATAATCTAGCCTAATCGATGAGATACTTGAATAATTCTGATAAAGGCTGAAAAGCTCACGGTCACTACGCGACTAAGGCGTGGGCGATCGGGAAATAAAATTAATAAAGGGTCACCCTATCATTAAGCCTAGCCTTGAGCGAAAAGAGGCTCCTCTTAGGAATAGACCTCGGGACTACGTTGATAAAGGTGGTAGTATTTGATGAAGATGGAAATCAGGTAGCTTCAAACAGTCAAGAAGTCTCGGTAGAGTATCCGAAACCCGGTTGGGCTGAACAAGATCCAGAAGCTTTATGGGATACAACTTGTAAGGTCGTGCGGGAATGCTTAACGAGAAATAAGATTGATCCAGCTAGCATCTCAGGGATATCTCTAACAGGCCAGATGCATGGCTCCTTCCTGATTGATCGGGAAGGAAAGCCTGCGAGGAAGAAAGCGATAATCTGGCTAGACACGAGGAGCCAGGACATCTTCGAGGAGTATTATAGAACAGGTCTCGCAGATAGAATATATGATGTTTCTGGTTGGCGGTTGATAACTAGCATGCAAGTGATGCATCTGAGCTGGCTTCTGAGGACTGAGCCTGAGACTATTAAGAGAACGAAGTGCCTTATGGCGTGTAAAGACTACATAAGATACAAGCTTACCGGGGAGCCATGTATGGACATAACCGATGCATCAGTAACGGGTTTAATGGATATCTCAAAGGGTGAGTGGTCGACTGATCTTGTAAGCGAGCTGGGCATACCTGAAGAAATCCTACCAGAGATAAAGAACTCGTGGGAATATGCCGGAGAAGTGACCGAAGAGGCTGCTAGGAGAACCGGGCTTAAGCCCGGAACACCGGTCGCTGCGGGAGCCGGGGACATATGTTCAACCGCCCTCGGGGCGGGGGTCGTTAGGCCGGGTCAGCTATGCGCCATAATAGGAACTGCTGGGATATATGAGCTGGCGACGGATAGACCTCTCAAGGATCCTGAGAGAAAGTATTCCGTGGCCTTCCACGCGATCCCGAACTCATGGCTTCTTGAAGCTGTTCAGATGACTGCAGGGGTAGCTCTCCGATGGTTTAGAGATGAATTCTGCGAAGCCGAGAAGATGGAAGCAAGGAGAAAAGGTGTTAGCGCTTATACTCTGATGGATAAGGAGGCGGAGGGGAGCCCAATAGGCGCAAACGGCGTAATTTTTCACCCTTTCCTACAAGGCGAGCGATCGCCCTTCGTTAAGCCCTCCGCCAGAGGTGTATTCTATGGATTAGGTCTCTGGACGAAGAGGGCGGATCTAATCAGGGCAGTCCTAGAGGCAGTCGCCTATGCCGCTAAAGATAATATAGACCTCTTCAGAAGAAGGAAAATCGAGATCCGGGAAGTTAGGATAACCGGGGGTGGGGCGGCGTCGGAGATATGGTGCAGGATCATGTCTGACGTCCTAAACCTTAAGGTAACCACTCCCTCGGTTAAGGAATGCGGGGCGCTGGGGGCGGCCATAGAAGCGAGCATAGTGGCGGGAATAAATAAAGATCCTGCTAACGCGGCGGAGAGGATGGTTAAGGTTGAGAAAGTGTTCACGCCGAATCAACAAAACGTTGAGAAGTATCGGAGGCTTTTCCGGCTCTACAAGAAGCTCTACGAATTATTGTGGGACTACTATGATGAATCGTGGAGAACCTATTCCAGCCTGTAAGCTTTTATAGCTAGTTTCAAGTTAGAGAAGCTGTAAGCGGGGTGATAGAAAGCTTGCTCAAAATCTTGATAGCCGGAGATCAATTCATGAACACATCTGCCGCTAAGAGCTATGCCGCCGAGGTGCTAGCCGAATTTAACCCCGAAATTGAGACGCTCGAATGGGAGTTTAGAGGATATCAGAAAGGTAGGCTGAGGGGAGTTAAGCAAGAGTTGAGAGAATTCACCGGAACTCCCAAGGACTTAATCAAGCACATGAAGAACGTTGAGGTTTTGATAGTCCACCTAGCCCCAATAACCAAGGAAGTGATGGAGGCAAGCGGTAAGCTCAGAGTGGTGGGATGCATGAGAGGGGGTCCGGTCAACATCGACATTGACGCAGCGACCATGCTCGGTATACCGGTTCTAAGAGCTCCTGGACGAAACGCAGAGGCCGTGGCAGACTATACGATAGGTCTGATAATAGCTCATGTAAGGAATATAGTCAGAGCTTGCACGTTACTAAAGCAAGGAATATGGCGGGACGAATTCTACTTCTATGAAGAATGCGGATTCGAGCTAGAGAATAAGGTACTCGGAATAGTCGGGTTCGGCAAGGTTGGAAGAGAAGTAGCTAAGAGGGCTAAAGCTCTCCAGATGAGGATATTGGCATATGATCCATATGTTAGCCCGGACTTAATGAAATCCTTAGGTGTCGAATCAACTACGCTGGAAAGACTTTTAGAAGAATCAGATGTGGTAACCCTTCACGTAAGGCTTACCGACGAAACACGTCACATGATCGGGGAGAGGGAGCTCAAACGCATGAAACCCACAGCAATACTCGTTAATACCTCTAGGGGGGAGATTGTTGACGAAAAAGCGCTGATAAAAGCATTAAATGAGGGTTGGATAGCCGGGGCAGCGCTAGACGTGTTTGAGAAGGAGCCTCTTCCACCTGATCACCCATTCTTGAAGATGGATAACGTGACTATAACACCTCACATAGCAGGCGCGTCCAAGGAAGTTGTTAAAAGATCGGTTATCATGATAGCTGAAGACGTCAAAAGGTTGCTTAAGGGCGAGAAGCCGCTTTACTGCGTAAATCCAGAAGTATTGGAAAAGGAGAAGGCCAAATAGAATGATTTCATCATTTCTCAAACATAATCTCATAAGATCTGACGATAGATAGGCAGAGCGGGAAAATCTACATGGAAATTGACATTCCTCGCTTTCTTCGTGCAAGACTTAAAGTGGATAGGTTATCGCCCGCCTAGCCTTCACCGCTTCCTCAGATTATTCCAACACTATTGTAAGTAGTTTGAGATCTCAAAGCTTGTAAAATGCTCTCTAATGCTCGATAATGTTAGCTCTCCCTTTTGGCGCACCACCCGTAGCATTCAATCCTAACGTAGCTCAGGTTCTCCTCAATACTCTGGGAATTCCCTTTTCTCCCTCTTCAGCTCAAATATGACGCTTTCCTCAGGTATGTAAGGCGGCGGTGGAGCAGGGCACCTAGCATATCCGACATCTTCCTTATCGCTCAT
>QMUP01000131.1 GCA_003660635.1 Candidatus Wolframiiraptor sp. | reverse complement strand
TGGATATGTCCTATTCAAAAATAGCAGTGTATCGACAATTTCGCTATAGCTATGATAATGGTTCCAATCTTTCCAAGGGGCAGGCCAAGGTTGCATCAAAGGATAATGATCTAAATTGTTCTCATTCAGAATGTGTGGGGTATCTCCTATACCGTTATCGTCCAAGTCTGTTCCATTATAGTCGGTCCAATAATTTCCTTCGTTGCCATCGTCCCAAGCATTTACAGCTTCAGAACTAGAAACTTGAATAGTATTTAATATGAAGTTGTTATGATAGAATATGTTGTCATTAGAATTATAGATGAAGACGCCGTATTCATTGTCAACTATACTATTGCCGGTAATAATGTTGCTTCCTGTTCCAAACACGGATGAAAGCCAAATGCCAACTGTGGAGCCTGTGATCGTGTTGTTAATTACGATGTTTCCCGCGGAGTCTGAGATTTGAATTCCGGAATTTCTGTTTGCAATGTAGTTTCCTACAATAGTGTTGTTGTGAGTAAGATAGTATATGGATATGCCCACATCATTGTTGATTATAATATTATTGGTGATAACCCAGAATCCAGCCATGTTAGACACGGCTATTCCCTTTGAGAACCCAGTTATATGCATATTCTTTATGGTTACATAAACCGCAGATCCTGACCATACTCCCCGATCATCTCCTTCTCCCCGCAAGGTATATCCGGCTCCATCAAGAATTATATAGTCTCTTTCGATGGCGATTGAACCAACAATATTATCGGTAAGAGTATAGGTTACATTATCATAGGTTACTATTGGGGCGTCAGGGGGATCTATTCTTCCGTCAGCCCTAATATAGATCGTTTCAGAAGACTCGGCTTTGATTGGCAAACTTAATATTTGAAAACTAGATAGCAACAAAACTAAAATTATTACTGCGGAACTAAAAATTTTGAGGATTACCATCCCCTCCTGCATAAATAGAATATTTTGCTTGCATATAACTGTTTTTACTATCTCCTCTAAACATAGTGTTAAAAAAAGGGAGGGTTAGGCTCCGTAATTTATGGCGATTATTAGGCCATCGTAAATGTCGATTACTCCATCGTTATTCAGGTCGGCAGCGGGATTGAAGTCCGGTTCACCCGCAAATGTTCCAAAGGCGTCAGCCCATATTATTAAGTCGTATATGTCGACATGCCCATTTCCATCCACGTCTCCTGGAATTGCTATGTGAGACTCTATATATCCGTCAACTATATTAGTGGGGATAGGATTGGCTAGTGAGTCGCCAAGTTTAACTTGATCTAAGTCCAATATACTTGTTCCAATATTTGTTGCATTAAATGTTAAGGTTGCAAGAACTGTCGTTCCATTAAATGGTTCGGACGGGGGCAGCATGAGTAATGCAAGCCAGAACATTCCTCTTCCGTCGCCTATATCCTCTTGTGTTTCATTTTTGACTAGGAAGTAGTCGCTCCACGGCGGAAATATGTCTACGTCTTCCAGATCAGCCAATGTTGTATTCCAGAAGAGTTTCAACTCGAATCCGGCGAGGTCCGAGACGTTCTCGATTACTATGTTAATTGTAAATTCCTGTCCGATACATACTGAACTTTCATATGGACTAATCTTCACGTTTGTAGGAGGCGGCGGATAGACAATTACGTCCTTAACGCAACTTCTAGTCGCGCCTAAATTGTCAATTACTGTGAGATTTACACTGTATGTTCCAGCGGAATCAAACTTGTGCATTATTATAGGATTGGAGGTCTCTGTTAGGTTGCCGTCCCCAAAGTCCCAGACATATGTAGTAATATAGCCGTCTATGCTGTAGCTTCCTGAGGCGTCGAAAGTTACGTACTCATTTACTATTGGAGCGAATGGTGTGTAAGTGAAGCTTGCCACAGGAGGAACCGGAGAAGCTATAGCGGGCGGATACGGAATAATAAGCCAGTTCCAGAAATCTATGTTATCGCTTACATTGTCGCCTTTTCCATAATCGTTTAGTGTAGGATGATACGGCCCAGTTGCACTTCCCCACCAGTTGAAACGAGCATCAACTGGTTGCGCTGCTAATTCTTCTGAGGCCCATATACCATAGGAGCCGCTGCCTTCTATGTTGTTGTAGTGTATCTTTACATCTGTTGGATACACATCTCCGAAATAGCTCCATATGTCAATTCCGTCTTCGATGGCGTTTATTATGTTGTTATAGGTTATTGTTACGTTCCTTGCGTCATTAGATACATCTATTTGCCATATGTTGCCTACCAAAACGTTGCGGGTTATCAGAACGTTTGAGAGAATGTCGTAGTCCCATGGATGCCCGTAGGCTGATGGAAAGTCTACAGCGTTTATTCCGACGTCGCAGCCTTCAACATAGTTGCTGTCAACTGTTACTTCGTGGGTGTCAACTATTATTATTCCGCTTGCCGCCCAGTTCGGGTTGTTTACCGTGCAGTTAAACACTTGGTTACCAATCACTTCGCCTGAGGCCCCATATCCAACTTGTATGCCGTTTTCGGCCCACCAGTCAGTTTCTGGTTCCAGTCCGTTTCCGAAAACGGTATTTTCTTGAATTATCACTACTGGATCGACATTTGGCCCGGCGTCTCCTGAGGCGCCTATTCCGACACGGCTAAAGTCTCTAATCTCATTTTGATAAATTTCTACTTCAGAATCGCCGTAGATAAGGATGCCTATGGTTTCAGGTCCGCTTCCCTTTCCGGATGGCGGATATAGGCTATGAAGCACATTATTGGAGATAATTCCTGGCTTTACATTGCGATAGAGTATGCCAACAAAGCGGTAGCCGCTGGCAGCTTTGTTCCCTCCATCGATCTCAAAGCCCTCAATAGTTACACTAATTGTTTCGGTTCCAGTCAATGATCCATAAGCGAAAATTATCGGGTCGAATGTTGCCGATGATTCGGGAATCGTAAATGTAGTTCTTGTGTCAGGAGCCACAATTTTTGGCATTGTATCTCCGATGAGGGTTAGGCTCTTGTTAATGATCAATTGCTCCATATAGGTTCCTTCATGCACTATTATTGTATCGTAGGGGTAGGCGGCGTTTATGGCTTGTTGTATAGTAATAGTTTTTAAATCGACTGTGCCATCGCTGCCATGATCAACATCAACTGTTCCGACAGCTTGAATCACATCAAATATTGCTTGAGCTACTTCTGAATCAACTTCTGGACATTCGCTTGAAACAGTCCAGCCTCCATTTGGATTTTGTTTTGAAATCAGCCAGTCAGCTGCTTTTGTTGCAGCCGAAATTGATGCTGAATCACCATAGCTGATCAATGCCATTACGGCGTAAGCTGTGCTTTGAATGTCTGGATAGGCCCAATACCAGTTTGTTCCGTCCCAATATGAAGTTGAATTCCATGAACCATCATTGCTTTGATTTTCTATCAGGAAATTCTTTATTTCTTCAGCGGAAAAATTGCCTGTTAGATGAGTTCCTGTTGAGGTGAAGGCTTGTAATGCGCCTGAAAGACCTAATACGTAATAGTAAAACCATTCGTTAACTGGATGTTTAAAGTAGCCGGGATTACCAGTCATGTCTTGATATATAACTTCTGCCATGGCAATTGCATCTTTGTCATAGCCTTCTCCAGGATAATAAGAATTTAATGCTAAGGCTGCTTGGACATAAAGGTTTATATCCCACGGAATCAATCCGTCATAACCTTGATTGTGACGTGCGTCTCTAATATACTCGGCTATGTCTGTAGCA
>QMUP01000130.1 GCA_003660635.1 Candidatus Wolframiiraptor sp. | reverse complement strand
GTCCGGCCAGTTATGTGGGAGGTGATATTGTCTCCGGGGTGCTTTTCTCGGGTTTTCATCGGGAAAGTCCGCTGACTTTATTTATCGATGTAGGAACAAATGGAGAAATTGTTCTGGGAAATAAAGATTGGTTGATGGCAGCTTCTTGTTCAGCTGGTCCAGCTTTTGAGGGAGGAGGTGTGCGATGGGGAATGCGGGCGGAAGAAGGGGCGATTGAGAAAGTATCGATTGGCCCCGAGACTCTTGAACCAACTTTTTCTACCGTGGGAGATGCTCTTCCTCGAGGAATTTGTGGTTCCGGAATGATCGACTTGGTTACTGAAATGCTAATGACAGGAATTATCGATCAAAAGGGGAAATTTATACTTGATTCATCTCATCCCCGAATGAAATCGGAGGAAAATGGTAAGGCATACATTTTAGTGTTTGCTGATAGTACTCCAATGGATGAAGATATAGTTTTTGCGGAGCCGGATATAGAAAATATAATTCGAAGCAAAGGGGCTATTTACGCTGGCTTTACCGTTTTACTTAAACAGGCAGGAATGGATTTTTCAATGGTTGATCGAGTATGGATTGCGGGTGGATTTGGACGATATCTCGATATCGAAAAAGCAATTACCCTCGGGTTGCTTCCCGATATTGATCGATCTAAATTTCGGTATTTTGGTAATAGCTCTATTGGAGGCGCTTATATGGCTCTATTATCGGATGACTTTCGCAAAGAAGCTCTCCAGACATCAAAAAATATGACCTACTTAGACTTTAGAAGCAATCCCCAGTTTATGGATGAATTCATATCTTCTCTTTTTTTGCCCCACACCAATATTGATGCGTTTCCAAGTGTAAAAAATAGACTAAATGCTGCTTAGAAATGACCCTTGAGCGTCAAATACCGAAATTTTTGGGGCACCCGTCTTTGCGAAGGGAGTGTTCCCTGAAGGGGCGAATTCCCACTGTTTGAGGCCGTAGGCCGAGTTTGGGAATTCCAACGACCGAGCCTTAGGACGGGTCAAAAGTTTCGCTTTAAGAAGCGAAGGGGTCATTTTTCAGCAGCAACCAATTAAAACATTTTTATGCAATTTAAGAGAGGGAACTTTTGATAGACAACATTAAATTACATCCCCAAGGATTGGGACATTGTTTAGCTCAGAAGGCGAATTACGAGGCAATTTTTGACAGTATGAGTGACGGTCTATTCATCATCAACAATGAATATATTATTACCGAATGTAACAAGCCATTTACTAAGATTACCGGATTTACCAAAAGTGAAATCATTAATCGTAATTTCCGGGAGGTATTCTGTAAGGAGCCGGTATGTGGGATTCACCTAGCAGTGGAAAGGACCATAAAGACCGGGAAAGCAAGAAAGGATGAACCGATTGAGATAATTCGGAAAGATGGGACCAGAATTCCGGCAATTTTTTCCACTTCAATTTTAAAAGATCGGGAGGGGAAAAAGACCGGTATTGTTGTTTTATTGCGGGATGTAGCTTTAGTGAGTGAACTTCATAAGCGGCTAAGGGACCGGTATCATTTTCATAACCTAATTGGGAAGAATCACCGGATGCAGGAAATTTATAAACTTATTGAGGAGGTAGCTGAAACTGACGCCACAGTTCTTATTCAAGGAGAGAGCGGGACGGGGAAAGAGTTAGTGGCTAATGCTATTCATTATCAGAGTCCTCGGGCGAGAGGTCCTTTTGTAGCGGTAAGCTGTGCAGTTTTAGCTGAGAGTCTGCTTGAGAGTGAACTTTTTGGGCATGTCAAGGGAGCATATACTGGAGCCCATCGAGATAAGAAGGGGCGTTTTGAGCTGGCAAACAAAGGGACTATATTTCTTGACGAGATTGCTGAAGTGGGGCCAGCTGTTCAGGTAAAGCTATTGCGAGTTTTGCAGGAGAAAGAAATCGAACGGGTAGGGGAGTATAAGCCCATAAAAGTAGATGCTCGAGTGATAGCTGCCACCAATAAGGATTTGAGGCAACTGATAAATATTGGAAAGTTTCGGGAGGATCTTTTTTATCGACTGAATGTAGTTTCGATTAAACTTCCTCCCCTTAGAGAAAGGAAGGAAGATATACCTCTATTAGTGGATCACTTTGTCAAGAAATTCAACCAACAGTATAAGAAGAAGATCAGCGGAGTAAGTCAGGCGACCATGGACATTCTTATGGAGAATGACTGGAAAGGGAATGTGCGGGAATTGGAAAATGCTATTGAGCATGCTTTTGTGAAATGTCATTCCTCTATTATAACCCCTGAGGACATTCCCCATGAAGTGAGGATGGCTAAATGCATTCATTTACCGGGTAAGGTAAAAAAGGAATCGCTGGATTATGAGAAGTTAATTAATGCCTTAAGAGATAGTGGATGGAATCAATCCCGAGCGGCAAGGAAGTTAGGAGTAAATAGAATAACCATCTGGAGGAACATTAAAAAATACCATATTACCGTACCCACCGACTAATCTTCCCTAAGAGAATTTTTTTAAAGCTCCCGAAAATTCTTCAAATATTACTGAAACATGATAGTTTCATACATGTAACATTCATAACATCGTATTATTATTGCGATAATTACATAAGAATATACCTTATTGTTACATGTAACGATCGGAATTATTATTTACCTATTTAGAGAATCCAGCTAACTATTAGGTTTTTCTGAAAAATTTAATAATAAATACTTTGGTATCTTTTATGCAGTACTATTAGTTAACTTGGTTAAAATCAATCAATCTTTATAAAGGAGGGTTTTATAATGAAAAAATACAATGTAATTGTTATTGGCGGAAGTGCTGCTGGTATCACAGCAGCTCTAACGGCAAAAAGATACTACCCTGATAAAAGTGTTCTCCTGATAAGAAAAGAAGAAAAGGTTCTTATTCCTTGCGGTATTCCGTATATTTTTGGGACGGTTAAGAAGGTTGAAAAGAACCTAATTCCAGATGAAATTTTGTCGAATAACGGGGTTAACCTGATGGTAGAAGAAGTAAGCTCTATCGATCGAAAACAAAAGGTTATTTCTACGTTAGAAAATGGGCCAATCTCATATGATAAACTTGTCCTGGCTACCGGCTCCGAACCAATTGAATTACCTATTCCTGGTCTGGATAAGAAAAATGTTTTCTTTGTTAAAAAAGATACCCAGTATCTTAATAACATTCTTCAGCAACTTAAAGAAGTTAAGGACGTAGTAGTGCTGGGAGGTGGTTTTATCGGAGTCGAATTCGCCGATGAATTTAAAAAAAACGGTCTTAATGTAACTATTGTAGAAATGCTTCCTCATTGTTTGATGTTAGCTTTTGAAGAAGAAGTATGTAAGATAGCAGAAGATAAGCTTACCAGTCGAGGAATAAAAATTATCACCAATACGAAAGTTGAAGAAATATTGGGTGAAAATGCAGTAACTGAGGTAAAACTTTCTAATGGACAAAAACTAAAGACAGATATTGTACTTGTAGGAGTGGGGGTAAGACCAAATGTAAAGCTTGCAGAAGAAGCTGGCCTTGAAGTTAATCGTAATGGAATAGTAGTCTATTCCAGTATGCAGACCTCTGATGAACATATCTTTGCCTGCGGAGATTGTGCTATAAAATGCTCTTTTTTTACCGGGAAACCTTCTGGTCTTAGGTTAGCATCGATTGCTACAACTGAAGCACGAATTGCTAGCGCCAATCTTTTTAAATTGCAACGACACAATGTTGGTGCCATAGGAGTCTTT
>QMUP01000129.1 GCA_003660635.1 Candidatus Wolframiiraptor sp. | reverse complement strand
GCATTGAGTAAAGGAGTTGTAGCAGAATCAGTTTATGTTCAGACAGTTTCAATGGTAATTCTGACATCTATAATCGCGCCCGCCATCCTCTCAAGGCTCTACAGAGTCTCGCAGAAAGGTGGTGGTGAACAAGTTAAAGAACTAGGCGCTCCCCCTCCGCCGCCTAAGCCGGAGCCGGAAAGCGGCGTGGAAGTAAGTTAATATTTTAGATGGAGGGCTGTGCTTTAGCGAAGATGGCCTGGTATCACCTTCTCCTAGACATGTATGGGTGCGATGTCCGCAATCTTAATGACGAATCTCTCCTAAGAAATCTATTCCAAGATCTCACAAAGATCTTGGATATGCACATTATCGCAGGCCCCACGATAGTCCGATATGTTGGGAAAGAAGATAGTCCAAGTGGAGAAGGTCTCTCGGGATTCATGATCGTCGCCGAAAGCCACGTCTCAATTCACACAGATATCAGAACAGGATATGTGTCTATCGATGTCTACTCTTGCAAGGAATTCAACATCGACTTGGTAGAGGAATGCTTGGAAAAGGCATTTAAGCCGAAGAAGATGGAGAAGAAATTCATTCTACGTGGTCCCGCGGCTGAGGCCTATAGTAGGACGCAGGCAACCGAATAATCAAACCATTTTTACATCATCAGATCCATGGATATTTGAAAACATGCGTGCGGGGCGATACAAGATTAGGTGTCCCTTATGTGGATCTCTTTTCGAGAGCTATGAGGAATATGTCTCTCATGTGTTCTCGAAGCACCCTGATTCCTTACGTGCTCGATTCAAGGCCGAGGTCATTAAGGAGTAGATATATCTGAGAAGGGCGTTTCTTATCCTTGGAGAGAAGGATCATGCATGAGAAGAGCGACTCGGAAACATTCCTCCTCTCAGGCCAGAAGGTCTACAAAGATGATGAGAGAGTTGAGGTCTGTGGGCTCATAGACGAGGTTTCCTGCCACCTCGGGGTCGTCAAAGCTTTCCTAGAAAGGGATCACGAGATTTCACAGATATTAACCAAGATACAGAGACAACTGTTCACCCTCGGCTCCCAGATCTCGGCACTAGGCTCAGGGAAGAAAACTCCCATCATCACCCAAGAAGACGTGAATTTCTTGGAGGAAATAACCCGAAAATACGGAAAATCTTTGCCAAAGTTAACCTCCTTCCTCTACCCAGGGGGGTCCAAAGCCTCCGCCTTCCTCCATCTAGCTCGAGCTTCCGCAAGGAGATGTGAACGCGCGATGGTAGCTCTTTCGAGGCGATTTCCCCTAGATCCCCTGACCTTAACCTATATCAACAAGTTGTCCTCGGCTCTCTTCGTTTTGGCCAGATATGTTAACCTTAAAGAGGGATCGGGAGAGGAGACGTGGATAAGATCTTAAACGATGGTGATTATAGAATCGATGGAGGAAGGGTCTGAGTGAGCGACGAGCTGAAGGAGTACTCGAAGCTTTTAGAAAGGGTACTATCGAGGTTCCCGGAGTTAAGTAGAGAAGAATTGGAAGCCATGGTCGAGGCGAAGATGAGGGAGTCAAGCCTGCTAAATAAGGTGGGCGCGCTCCTCTTAGTCGCTGAGGAACTCGGAGCTTTTAGGGAAGAGCTCGGGGAAACAGCCGCATCCCAGCCCATACAAGCCTATACGAAGATCATGAAGCTGGTTCCAGGCCTCCGAGATGTCTCGGTTAGGGGGGTAATCTACGCGATCTCGAAGCCCATCGAGGTGAGAAACCATAGGATCATGAGGATGAAGATAGGTGACGATACGGGGACAATAGACGTAACCCTCTGGGACGAGAAGGTGGATGAGGCAGTAGCGGCGGAGCTACAACTCGGAGACCCCATAGCCATTCTACATGCATACACGCGAGAGAGAATTGAAACGGGATTGCCGGAACTCCACGTCGGTAGAAACGGCGTCATCACAAAACTCGAACGTGAACCCGGCACACCCGATCCAAGGAGCTTCTACATCGACTTAGGCGACGCCCTTGACTCAGGAGACGGCGTCTACGACATCAAGGCCATGGTCCTAGATCCGGGCGAGGAGCGGAGGATAGATACTAGGTACGGTGAGGCGGCTGTTAGAGACATAAGGCTGATGGGGGAGGCAGGAGAGGCGAGGCTAACTGTCTGGAGGGATAGGGTTGAAGAGTTCAAGGACTTACAGCCAGGTGAAACACTCTACATAACGGATGTACGGCTCAGCGGATACAACCTCTCATTAACCCCAAGGAGCATACTCGCGCTCAGGGAGAAGCCGTCTCCAGAATCCCTAGAGAAAATAAAGGAAAGAAAGGTGCAAGGTCTAGTAGTTAGACTTCTAGATGTTGTGGAGACCCAGTCTGGGGTGATTTACATCTCGACTGACGGAGATCGCATAATTAGAATTTACGCTCCCAAGAAACTGGAAATAGAGCCCGGCGAATACATCTTCGTAAAAGAAGCGATTCAAGAACTCAGAAGAGGGAAGATCAGACTTAGGTGTGGGGAAACAGGTCTAGAAAAAATAGAGCATCCGGAGGAGATAAAGCCCCCTAACAGATTCGTCAGATTAAAGGAGATCACCTCCAGAGAAAAGGTCGAAATAGTAGATGCGATAGTTGAAGGCATACTTTACACTAAGACCCAGCTCACTAAAATGAGGACGAGGTTCGGAGAGGCGGAGAAAATAGGATTCTGGATAAAAGATGAGGACACCGCGGTTCAAGGCTCTGCTTGGAGGATCAAGGCGAGGGAGATCGCGGAAATAGATGAAGGAACGAGAATAAGATTGAAGTGGGTTAACATACGGACCAACATCTTTAATGAACCCGAAATCCAGTTAGACAATGAATCGATAATCGAGATAATAGAAGAACCAAAGAAACAAGGCTCAATAAACTCTGGACGATAAAACTCGGATTATCTCCACAACGCCATCACCATCCTCCCTCTCCGCAACATAATCGGCTTTCTCCATGAGAGAGGGATCTGCGTTGGCGACGACTGCCTTAAAGTCCGCTAGCTCCAGAAGTTCTAGATCTACTTCAGAATCTCCTATCGCCGCAATAAATCCATCGACTTTTAACAGCTTCATCGCTTCCCTCACGCCAAATGCCTTATTGACCCCTTCCGGGAGCAGCAGTATCGTCCCCTTATTATCCCTGAAAACGGCCCTTATCCCTAACTTACTTACCTCCGCTTCTATGACGTCCAAATACTCTGATTTGAAGGCGACGGTATTCTCTTTTTCTTCAACAAAGGGAAGAGCCCTCAGCTTTTTCACGAGCATCCTCCAAGATTCATCTACGAAGTACTCGTAAATCCCAGATTCCGGGAGATAGACCGAGATGCCGGATTCTGTGACCCATGCGTCAAATATCCCTTCTATATCATCTCTCCGCATGAGATATCTCCTATCCCTACCCGTTGCGAGGATGAGAGTCCACCCGGATTTTTTCAGCGAGAATAGAGCTTCTCTTACATGCGGTTTTACACGATCTTCGCCGCCCCGCGTGAGCGTCTCATCTAAATCGATCACCAGGATCTTACTCAACTTCAACCTCTATTCCCCGCGTAAGGAATCCTTTCGTGATCCTGGTTGCCAGCCATCTAAGCTTTCTCACGTTCACTATTGGGAGGCTTATGAAGGCTTCCCCTCTATCTCCCTTCTCGTTGAGTGATAGAAGCTCAGGTTCCCCGAAGAGTTCTGATCGTATTTCTTTTAAAACTTCCCCGACGGCGGATTCAATTCTGTCGAGCTT
>QMUP01000128.1 GCA_003660635.1 Candidatus Wolframiiraptor sp. | reverse complement strand
CTGCTACAGAGAGTTTCCCAAATGTTAGAAGATAAAATGTGATTGATGTTAGGTAGAGTGTTGTTATGATCAGGTTTAGCTTGTTTAGAGTGAATATTCTGCTCTCCAAGTATTCCTTCATCGACACGTCATCTTTTTGATCGAACCTATCTGTCCCTGATACGGCAACCGACCCAAATCGCCCGATTGTTCGAGTGACACCGGCAAAAGCCAAAAGGCATGCAGCCATCCAGACGGATGAATATGCTGGTCTGAGTATCCAGAGTATGTCTCTTGATAGAATTATGAAGCCGAAGAGCATCGGGGTCATGAGCATCATCGTGAAGTCGAATGCTTTGTCTAAATCCCTTTGAGTTCCTCCTGAGATCAGCCGTGGCCCGAGCCCGGTCATTAGGGCCGAGGAAGAAGTTACTAGGGCGGAGGCGGCTACTGCGGCTTGCCAATAGCCGGCTATTATGGCCTGGCCTGTTATTATGCTCATTAACACGATGTCGGTTGCTCCAAGAATGTTATTCATGATCTGAAGAGTGTTTATTGGGGCTCCTTTCAACCATTTTATGATTAGCCCTTTGTTTACTTGTTTTTTGAATAGTGGTTTAGATCTTTGGAGGAGTAAGATTGCTTGGAGTAGGTATGCTATTGAGAGGGTGATGAATGCCCCTATTAATCCCAGCCTTAGGGTGACGACGAGGTAAAATGCTATGGCTACTTTGGAGACCTCGAAGAGTATTCTGGCGATCCCTAGATTCTGTGGCGCGTATCCTGATTGTATCGCGGTTCCTAGGGTTAGGAGGATGTAGGGGATTAGGATTATTATCCCGAGGGCCATCGTCCATGGATCGTAGTTTATGGCCGTGGCGGATCCGAAGGCTATCGAGAAGTAGATTATGATGGAGATCGGTGTTAGGAGTAGGAAGAGGGCTGCGGCGGAGGATAATATTTTCTTTCCTCGGGCTGCGTCTCTCGAGATCCATGAGCTGACTAGGTTGAAGGGCATTAGGGAATATGTTATGAACGATCCTATGAGTGCCCATACCCCGAATTCTTCTTCGCTGAGTCTCCTGGTGATGAATACTGTGAAGAGGAATCCTGTTAGGTATCCGACTAGGTTCGCCGCGAACATCAGTGCGCCGCTCAGCCTCAGCCTGACCTTACTCAATCCTAGACACCTAGCCATCTTCTAGGGAGCTGATTCTTCGGGAGAAGAAAACTCTGCTGAAATTAAAGCCCTTCTCCGATAACGGGAGGTTCAATATCCTCATAACGGCCAACAAAGCGGTGGGATTGCTGGGTGAGCGTGGAAAATGGGGATGTGGTACCTGGCTTAGAGAGGACTTTTTAAGCCTTGTGGCCGCTGATTCCGTCGATCAGAATTAAGGTGCATTGAGGTTAAAGTTCCTGAGATGTTTCGTTATCTTCAGGTCTTGTGTTTTTGTCAGTAATTTTTCATCGGCGGTGTATAGATCCGCCTCCTCGATCAGGGCTAAGGCTACATAAGATGCATCGTAGATCGTTATTCCCTTCCTCATCGCTATCTCGACCGCTTTCTCGGCGTAAGCGCCCTCCAGCTCATAGATGGTGAATTGATAATCTTCGAGTATGCGGGCTACCTTCTTTAATTCATCTTCTCCGAACGCCCCTGAATACTTTAAGGCATTAAGCACCTCGAAGTATAAGAGCGATGACGCGACTATGTCTACTAGCCCCTCGGTGAAGGAATCTCTTATTATCAACGCCTCTTTGCCGTACTCCCTCCTCAACGAACCGTCGACTACTATCTTGCCTCCCTCCAACGCCGTATCTCCTCCACGCTGCTCCAGCCGGGGACTTCTCTACGTAACCGGTCTGTACGTAGTGCGGCGGCCTTCATCCTAGCCCGATCCTTATTCCTAGGCTTGGACTCTTCACGCCTGATCGTGTCTTCTATAGCCTTCCTAACGACCTCACTCCAATTAACGTGCCGAAGCTTTTCCATCTTCTCTTTGAGCTCTCTTCTCACTCGGAAGCTGATAACCTCGCTCATTCAGTAATAAACGTAAACAATTTTCGTAATGAATGTTTACGAAAGCATTAGGAAGGCTTCTTGAGTGGAACCTAGAGTTCTCCATCATATCCTAAGTAGGATTGAGGGAACTCCAAACCTGATTGCTTCCTCGTATTGCGTCTTGTCTAAGGTTACTAGCGGTAACGTCTTTTCTTGGGCGAGCGCTATGAAGGCCGCGTCGTAGACTGTTAGCTTAGAGTTTAAGACGAGTTCGGGGACGCGTGGAAGGAGTTTTAAAGCGCTCTCCATGTTCATGGTTTTCAAGCTTTCCAAAGCCTTAATCCTGAGGTGCGCATCCTCAATATTTATCCTCCCCCTTCTCAAAGCCTTGATAATGGCGTTCATGGTCTCTAGGAAGGCGATATCTAGGGTCCAGCCGATAAGGTAGGATGCTAGCTTCTCCCAGCCTGGCTCTTGAAGTATAAAGGCCGCTATCACCGAGCTATCAATGACCCTCACGGTCCTCCCTCACCGCGGCGACCGCGAAACCCTTCTCAACGCCGCCCTTCGTCCTCTTTAGCAACTCTATCACCTGCTTCAGGTTCTCCTCCGCCTCTTCCTGCCTAATCCTCTCCTCTATGAAGCGCCTAATCTCGCTCGGCCAGTTTACCCTGTCCCTAAGCCTCTGCATCTTCTCCTTAAGCTCCTTGGGAACCTTAACCGCGATCGTTTCGCTCATGGTTAACCATTCGTATAACCAGTTTTTAAACTTAGCAGTAAACCGTGATCCCTAAAATTACGCGGATGGCTTAGAAAGGCTCCATAGTTAATTTTTCCTTCGAGCCGTGGATTGGGAAAACCTAGTTTCAATAGCGTTCAGCATCACCAGGTTCCCTATTATTCTCAGGCTTTCTCCCAACATTATGGGAATGATAAAGGATGAAATGTTCAGAGACTGAGATCTTAGTAGTTTCATCGAGGCAATAGCTGGCTTTGAGGGCGACGCTAATATATCGGTTTTTGAAATATTTTCTGGAATGGATACGTTGAGAGAGACTTATTCGAGGCTTCTCCTCAGATTCGGCATCAACGACTTTAGGGTAACCGATGCCTCGGGGGAGCTGAACATGGAGAAACCGTACCTCTTAGTGCACAGGCTTTGTAGGGCCGGCTACTTGGTAAAGGTCTCTAGGGGTGTTTTTAGGGCGGTTCACCCGGTGGTACTCGCCCTCGAGTGGGCGGGCCATAGGTGGAGGGATAGGATCGTCCAGAAGGAGTATCTCCCGTTTCTGGAGATCCTCGTCGCGAAGCTCGTTGAGGGGTTCTGGGGTAGGCTCGTCTCCTTAATCATCTTCGGGTCGTTGGCCGCCGGCCGGGCTAGAGCTGATAGCGATGTGGACTTACTGATCGTGGCCGAGGGGTTACCGGAAAAGTATTCAGACAGGCTGAGGCTCTGGAGGAGGGTCGTCTCGGGGCTTGAGGCCGAGAGGCTGAGGCTCTGGAGGGAGAGGGGGATTTACCCATTAATCGACCCCCTCCTCCTGACCCCTGAGGAAGCTGAGAAGGTTCAGCCGTTCTACCTCGATCTATTAGATACTTCGATAATTGTCTATGATAGAGGCGGGTTTATGCGAGGAATTCTAGAGAAGCTTAGGGCCAGACTGAAGGAGTTGGGGTCGATTAAAGTCGAGCTCCCTGATGGGGCTTGGTATTGGATTGTTAAACCGGATGCGGGTGTTGGTGAGGTGATCGAGGTTTGAGGATGGATAGCTTGGCCGCCG
>QMUP01000127.1 GCA_003660635.1 Candidatus Wolframiiraptor sp. | reverse complement strand
GCCATAGCGCCAAAGAGAAGCGAGGTCGTTGGAGAAGTTGAGAAGAGGGTCGTGGCCCAGCTCCTCGCCCTAATGGATGGACTCGAGACCCGGGGCCAGGTAATAGTCATAGGCGCGACGAATAGGCCGAACGCGTTGGATCCGGCGCTCAGGAGACCTGGAAGATTCGACCGAGAGATCGAGATCGGGATCCCAGATAGAAACGCGAGGAGGGAGATCCTCCAGATTCACACCCGGGGGATGCCGCTGGCAGACGACGTCGATCTTGACAGGCTTGCGGAGATAACTCGGGGTTACACCGGGGCGGATCTCGCGGCCCTATGCAGGGAGGCGGCCATGAAAGCTATTAGGAGGATTCTACCGAACATAGACTTCACGGAGGAGAAGATCCCACCCGAAATATTGGATAACTTAGTCGTCACCATGAAAGACTTCTTGAACGCCTTCAAGGAGATCACGCCAACAGCCCTGAGAGAGGTCGAGATAGAGGTCCCGAACGTGAGATGGGAGGATATAGGCGGCCTCGAAGACGTTAAACGGCAGCTGATAGAGGCGGTTGAGTGGCCCCTGAAATACCCGGAGAAGTTCGAGAGGATGGGAATCAGACCCCCGAGGGGGATCCTGCTTTATGGCCCACCCGGATGCGGAAAGACGTTGTTAGCGAGGGCGATCGCGACCGAGAGTGAGGCGAACTTCATCTCGGTAAAGGGACCTGAGATTTTCAACAAGTGGGTTGGGGAATCAGAAAAAGCAATAAGAGAAATATTCAGAAAAGCTCGGCAAGCCTCCCCGTGCATAGTGTTCTTTGATGAGATCGAGTCGATCGTGACGCGGAAAGATCTCGTAGATGATTCCTCGGGGGTGGCGAATAGGGTCGCGAGCCAGCTCCTAGCCGAGATGGATGGAATAGAGGAGCTCTCAGATGTCATAGTCTTAGGGGCCACGAACAGACCAGACCTACTGGATCCCGCAATACTAAGGCCAGGTCGGTTTGATCGATTGATCTACGTACCGCCGCCGGATGAGAAGTCGAGATACCAGATACTCAGGATCTACACCAAGAGGATGCCGCTGGCCTCAGACGTATCCCTGAGAGGTCTCGCAGCTAGGACCGAGTGGTATTCAGGGGCGGATCTCGCGGCCCTATGCAGAGAAGCGGCATTAAACGCGCTGAGGAGGAACTTGGACGCAGAATACGTTACTAGGGAGGACTTTGAGCGGGCGCTAAGCCTCGTCAAGCCGAGTATCTCTCCACAGCTCGTCAAGGAATACCAGAAGATGAGCGAAATGCTGAGATATACCAAGGAACAGTTGACGATGATTGGTTGATCCGTCATGACAAGCAGGGAGTATGCAAAGAAGCTGGTAAGACCTGGAAGCGAGATATACTCCAGGATCGTGGAGACCCTTGAAAAACTCGGTGGAAAAGCCCTAGAATCGAATCTCCTCGAGGAATTGAGGAAACGGGGATTTGACATAACGGCCCCGGAATTGCGGCAGATGTTGATGAAACTCGAGATCCGGGACAAGGTTAGGGTCTTCAGCCTCGATGAGGAACGGAGGATAGTTGAACTCCTCGTGAAAAAGGGGATGAAAAACTGCATTCGTCTATGACAGCCATTGATCTAGGCTCGTCGTACCCCTCGCCTTTTCCAATGCGTCTTTGAGTTCATTCAACGCCTTATCCACTCTTTCTTCAGAGAAATCATGCTCATCACACAGCATCCTCTTCACACCTTCATAATCAACTTCTCTCCATTCAATGGAATAATTCTCTGAAACATCTGGTTTGAGGAAGAGTTGGCGGATCTCCCTTGGATCGGCGTCAATACTCTTTCCTATGACCTTCAAGGCTTTCTCCGCGGATCCATGCGCCTTAATCAATTTCAAGGCGGTCTTCGGCCCGATTCCCCTGACGCCCTCGCAGTAATCCGTCCCAATTAGTATCGCTATATCTATCAATTGCTCCCTCGTTATCCCCAATTCCTCCAATAATTTATCCAGGTAAATTATCTCGGGTTCAACCTCGACATACTCCTTTCTACCTGGAAGCTTCCTCCTACCCACTATCGAGAGATTTCGCACGAGCCTGGGGGAGCCGAAGAGCAGGGAGTCAAAGTCCTGTGACCCCGATGCGTAGGCATCGCCTCTACTAGCCAAATACGCCGCTTGAGCCTCGCCCTCACTCGGAGCCTGGATCACGGGCAACCCCATTAGACCGAGGAGCTTCTTCGAACTCTCAATTATGAATTCGTTTAAGGTGGCGGCCTGCTTCGCGTATTTCTGAGCCTCCTCCAATCTACCCTCCGCGAGTGCTTGTTGATAGAGTTTCGCGGCCTCCGCTCTCCGCACCTCCCTCTCCTCGACAGTCCCTTTCTTCAATTCCGGGGGTCTGCCATCGTATACGAAGATGGGTTTGATCCCGACCTTTAACAGGTTTATCGTCCTGAAGAAGAGGCCGCTTAGATGACTTGTGATCCTACCCCGCCTATCCATGAGCGGTCTTCCATCAGGTCCCCGAATTATGGTGATGAATTGATAGAGTATGTTGAAAGCATCGAGGGCAACGGGTTTCCCGCTGAGAGATTCGAGCGTGATCTTCTGTACAGCGGATTCCGGGATTATTTCCCGAATCTTAACCCCCATCTCCACTCAACAGATCCATTAACAGATGTATAAAGGTTAAAGTTCGACGTTAACGCTTTTTCCTCAAATCGAGGACTATCGTATATCTCCGCGGAGCTATCTCCAACACCTCGCGGGCGAACTCCACATCGACCTCGTGGCCAAGTTCCCGCGCTCTTTCTTTAACTTCTTCCGAGATCTCCTGGATCGACTTAGCGGCGATATAGAAGTGTATGAGGCCGCCGTCTCTACAGACATCTAAACCGATGTCGATGAAATCTATCGAGCTATGCGGAAGATCCATTATGATCCTGTCAAATCTCCGCGTTTTCGTTCTCAAAACTTCCCGCGCGTCTCCGTGAATCGCAGTTACTTGTTTCTCAACCTTATTGAGGCGGATGTTTTGAACGAGATAATTATAGGCTTCGGGATTAAGCTCGATCGCGGTTATCTTACAGCTTGGACATTTTTTCGCTATCAGGATCGAAAATGGGCCGATGCCGGCGAACATATCCAAGACCTCCTCCCCGGGTTTAACGCCGTTAGCAACTCTAAGTCTTTCACCTGAAAGCCTGGGATTGAAAAAGACCTTCCTTAAGTCGAGTTTGTAAACGCGTCCGTGTTCGCGGTGGATGGTCTCGGTATCTTGAGAACCGGCAATCACGGTAGTTCTCCTGATTCTATAGGCTCCGACAGTCTCACCCTTAGCCAAGACGCTCTTGACCCTTGGATGAATCCGGATTAGGGTCTCACCAATTACTTTAGAATAGCTTTCCAGCTCAGGAGGGAGTTCTATGAGGATTAGATCCCCTATCAAATCATATGATGATGGAATCAAGCCGAGCAATTCTCTTGGGATCTTATTCTCGAGCGCCTCTCTCAAGGAGCGGGGGTTGGTAGGTCTCGGTTCAAACGCTATTCTCTCAATCTCCGCATCGTATTCGGCGAGCATGCTGTCTAATTTCTCTTCTATTGTTTTAATCGGGAAGTATATCCATTCATCGCGTTGGATCGGCTTGTATTCGGCGTCCAAGATACCCATCGATAACAACTTTCTTCTCAGACTTTCAGCCCGTTTTCTCGGAACCTTAACGGCGTATTTTTCTACCAAGTTAACCGCTCCCGGGGAAGCGTCTTATGTGTGAT
>QMUP01000126.1 GCA_003660635.1 Candidatus Wolframiiraptor sp. | reverse complement strand
CTTGCCAGCGGGCTTATGAACGGGGAGGTGGAAAAGGGTGGGAAGAGATTCCTCATCAAGGGGACAGTGAAGAAGGTTCAGGATGTTGAGAAAGACTAAGACGAAGATAGGGTTAAAACCATAACCAGGGACCGCTATGAGACCATAGATAAGGCTCTGGATTATGGAAGGAGAAAGTTCGTTGAAATCAAGTAAAAGGAGGAAGTTATGGAATACAAGAAAATAACTATGGATGATTCAGTAGAAGCTTATACTGACTCTTACATCATAAGGGACTACGATTCCGTGCCGTACCTTTCCCTCTGGGGTCAGCCCCAGAAGGTCCAGGCAATATACGCCGGCTTAACTTCCAACGCAAGCTGGCACTGGATCAGAATAGAAGGACGGGCTACGGGATTGAATCGTGGAGGAAAGCTCACATGCCGAAACAAAAGGCTGGGTGATGTCCTTCACAAAGTTATCTGGAGTCCCGAACTTTTGGGGCCTTCTTTGGGACAGTTCAGGAAAAAGGTAGTCTATGGAGACTCAAAAGAGGAGATAGTTGATTTTGCCTATCGGCTGGTTTCGGCTATAGTGCCGACTCCCATGAAGCCGGAATGGAAATATTGGCTTTGGGAGGAGATTCTTGAGCCGGAGGCAGTTCAGCTTGAGACGTTTGGCCATATCCAGGTTGCTTACGAAATTGAGGTCCCTTCCCACTGGCTGTTAGAAGGCGAGATTCTGAAGAACCTGGATGTGCTTGATAAGGCTAAGGCAGCGTAAAATGTTTCCACCCCGGCAGGGGGTGCCTGATTCTGGTTGATTTCGTTGATTTGGTCTATTTCGTTGGTTCGTTGATTTCGTTTGTTTCCTTGGTTCGTGCGAGACAGACGAGAAAGACCAAATGACGAGATAGACCAAACAGACCAGAAAACCCTCTGACGGGGATACAGGCGCCTCCTGCCCGATAGGGTTCATTGAGTTGATTGGGTTTATAGGGTTCATTGAGTTTAACTCAAGAAACACAAGGAACTCAAGAAACACAAAGGAGGTGCCTATGGAAGCAGTAGCAAGAATAGAAGAGTCAGAAGAAAGAGAAGAACAACAGCAAGAACAAAAAGAAAACCAAGAAAATGAGATCAAGCTCTCTGACTTTCTGAATGAGTTCGGGGATCAGCTTCGCAAGAAGGTCCTCCTGAAGATGAAACCGGTTTTCACCCCAGAAAAGAGTGACTCCTGGGATGAGGAAAACCGGATGAAGCTGAACGGACTCAGGAGAAAGCCCTTTCCCAGCCAGGAGAAGGCTATCCTGGCTTTGGCAAAAGGGTTTTACAAGGAGAAGAAGAAAGGGCTTATTTTCTGCGGAGAGATGGGGGTTGGCAAGACGGTCTCAGCCCTTGCCGTTGCCTACCTGAATCCCAAAAAGAATCAGCGGGTGCTGGTGATGTGTCCCCCTCACCTGGTTCAGAAATGGATCAGGGAGGCAAAGGAGACTATACCAGATGTCAAGGTTATTAACCTTAACGGTCGGGGCCTGAAGGAACTCCTTGAACTCCGCCACGCTGGAAAGCCAGAAGGAATTGAAGTCTATGTGGTCGGCAGAGAGCGGGCAAAGATGCACTACCAGAGAAAAGATGCGGTAGTGCAAAGAAGAAAAGACGGATTGCCCGCCTGTCCGCACTGCGGGGCTGCCTTTGATGATGAGGAGATTCCTTCCGGAGCGTTTGCAAGAAAAAAGCTAAAGTGCGAAAATTGCGGGTCTCCCCTTTACCAGGCTGACCCGAAAGGATTTAGACGGTTCAGCAAGGCGGAATTCATCAAACGGTATCTGAAAGGGGTTTTTGACCTCTTTATCGCTGATGAAGTCCACGAGGAAAAGGGAGGAGACACCGCCCAGGGTCAGGCACTGGCCTGTTTAGCAACAGCCTCAAAAAGAACCATCGCCCTTACCGGGACGCTGATGGGGGGATATTCAAGCAATCTCTTTTACATCCTCTGGAGGATGTTTCCAGGGGAGATGGCAAGAAGGGAGCTTGAGTATCGGAAGCCCCGGTCATTTTCCCAGGCATACGGGGTGATGGAGAAGGTTGAAGTAGAGGTCCTGGACGATGGTTATAGGACTTCCTCTATCGGAGGGGAAAGAAGGAGGCCAATCGTCAAGGAGAAGCCGGGGGTTTCACCCCTGATTTTGACCGATTTTCTCCTTGAAAATACGGTCTTTATGGCCCTTTCCGACATCTCCAGTGCCCTTCCTCCCTACAACGAGGAAGTGGTGGCGGTCGAAATGACCGAGGAGATGAAAGAGGAATACGAAAGCCTTGAAGAAGACCTCTACGAGGAAGTAAGAGCAGCCCTCCGGAGGGGAGCCAAACATCTTTTAGGAACGTTAGTCAATTCCCTGCTTGCCTACCCGGATGGGGCAAGGCGGGGAGAGACGGTTCATCATCCTTATGAGGATCGGGTTATTGCCTGTGCTTCCAGTATTGACGAGTATCTTCTCCCCAAGGAGCAGGAGCTCCTGAGAATAGTCAGGGAAGAAAAGGAAAAGGGTCGAAAGTGCCTGGTTCTGCTTGAACATACCGGCACCAGAGACCTGATACCAGACCTGAAGGAACGGCTTGAAGAGATTGGACTCACTGTTTTGGTTTTAAGAAGCAATACCGTATCCACTGAAAAAAGGGAAGCCTGGGTGAAAACAAAGCTTGAGGAAGGGGATTATGATGTAATGATTTGCAATCCTAACCTCATTAAAACCGGTTTGGATCTGGTGGAGTTTCCCACTGTGGTCTTTTTTCAGACCGGTTACAATATCTTCACCCTGAGACAGGCTTCGAGAAGGTCATGGAGAATTGGCCAGGATCAGCCGGTGAGGGTATGCTACCTGGCATACCGGGAGACCATGCAGGAGACCGCCCTGAAGCTTATTGCTACCAAGCTGGAAACAGCTCTGGCAATTGAGGGTGATCTCTCCGACAAGGGTCTCACCGCAATAGCCGAGGGAGCTAACTCCATGATCTATGAAATGGCTCGTTCCTTCATTGACAAAACTGAAGAAAAGACTCTTGAGGAAGCCTGGGCAAATTATAAGAAAAGAGAGCTTGTGGCTGGTTCTGTCCTTGAGGACGAAAGCCCAATCACCGAGGAGAAAACTACCGTCACCACCTTCAAGAAGGGTGATAGGGAGGTGGTTTCCGAGGTGAGAAGGGTTATCAGGGGACGGATTTACCGGTCAGGAAAAGCCCTCGTGGATGGGAAGCACTGGTTCCTTTTCCGTAACGGAAAGGTCTATTTCAGAAAAAGGCAAATAGGCCACTATGAGAAGAACGGAAAAGGGGAAATAAACCAGAAACCCATCCAGATTCTGAGAGTTCCTAGGCAAAGATACTTTCTCCTGGTGGAATTGAGAGAATAGATAAACCTGAAGGTTGAAAAGAAAGGGAAAGTAGGTGGCTATTGGTTTGTCGTCTGCTTTCCCTTTTTTTGTTGGAAAGGAGGGAAAATAGCAATGAGGAAGAAAACAGCAATCGGAAATTACAAAAGCTACGCCCAGGCCTACCGGCAGGGTGGAAGTGATGTATGGCCTGGGTGCGGAGGCAGGCGGAAAAAAGAATGTGGAAGAATACACGATTTCAGTTATATAAGAAGCGATGGTACCCTGGTTCACAGATTCCATTGTTTGCGGAATTGGACCCAGGGATGCCCTCCCTTAGAAGAAAAACAAAAAGGAGGGAAAAATGGCTGAGTACTGTCAGAAATGTGGGGAAGAACCAATCCTTGGCTTAGAGCAATGCCCTGAATGCGG
>QMUP01000125.1 GCA_003660635.1 Candidatus Wolframiiraptor sp. | reverse complement strand
GATTGGAGAAGCCCATCCAATAAGAGGACCGTGCCGAAGTCGCAAGTCTTAACTATGTCGACTTTTTGATACTTCGTTTCGCCGGAGTAGATGATCTCCTCGATTCCATAAAGGGATGCGAGGCTTTCGGTGATCCATTCCAGTATATACTTCGTCGCTGAGATGCGGACATACATTTCCTACCTCACTTCCTGAAGTTCCTCGGTTCTCACTAAGCCTCGCTTAACCTCGGTTACATTTACTTTCTCAGGCTTATATGCGTCCACGACGTATTCGTCGATTTCAGCTGATTGGAGGAGCCCGTCTAGTAGTAGCACTAGTCCGAAATCATGGGTTCTAACGATATCAACCTTTTGATATTTTGTTTCCCCGGAATAAATTACCTCCTTAATGCCATAAATAGAAGCAAGGCTCTCGGTAATCCATTCGAGGATGAACTTCGTCGCGGCGATGCGTACATACATCTGCTTTACCTCGCTTTGAGCAGCTCTTCAATTTTTACTAATCCGCGTTTGACCTCAGTTACATTGACCCTCTCCGGTTTATACGCATCCACAATATATTCATAAGCCCTCCAGGGATCGGCGGTCTCCCCGCAGGTGAATATGTCAAGAGCGGCATATCTGTACTCCGGCCAGGTATGGATGGAGATGTGGGATTCAGCTAACGCTACAATGGCCGTAAAACCGCCCCAAGGCTCGAAAACTCTATGAAATTCCCCTAAATAGGTGGCGCCGGAAACTCGAACGGCTTCCCGGAGGATCTCGATAGCCCTATCTAGATCTGTTAGAAGGCCAGGGTCGCATCCATGCAATTCCGCTATTATATGCCGCCCCAACACCTTCATCTTCGCCAATCAGACTCTCACCTCCGAAGAGCCGGGATATTTAAGGAAACGCTACTTTAAAAGTTATTCACCAATCGCGGAGCCGTCTCTCGGTCTCGTGTTGAAGAAGGCTCCCCTGAGAAATTTCGGCCAAAGAGTAGTTAGCCTGCTTATGTTTTCCCGGCAAATTTTATGGATAATCTTCCGAGCTCAGTAGCCCCTTACCGCCCGCTCCTCGAGTCTCCCGAGTTTGATCAGTATTTCCTTAAATCCACTCTTCATGACCTTCATATCATTCATGATGGCCACAAATCTGAATCCCTCATCTATCGCCTGTTTAACCATCTCTGGGACAAGCGCGTGAATTCCAGGGGCGATATCATATTTCTCGCAAACTTTAAGCACTTTCTTCTTCGCTTCCTCAAACTTCGGATTATCGTACTGAGTTGGAATACCTAAGTTCACCGTTAGATCGAATGGTCCGATGAAAAGGGCATCAACGCCGGGTGTTGACGCGATTTCCTCTAAATTCTCTAAGGCCTGCGGCGTCTCTATCTGGGCTATTAAAACGCGTTCATTTTCCTCAAAACCTCCGTAATATTCTAAGAAATCCAGCTCTCCATACCTGATGCATCTTCTAGGCCCAGCCCCCCTTATCCCCCTTGGAGGGTAAGATGCGTACTTAACCATCCTCTCCGCGTCTTCCTTGGTATTGACCATGGGGACTACGAGCCCCTTCACTCCCATATCTAAGACCCTCTTCACTATCACTTGGTCATTCCACGAAAGCCTTGCCATCGGCGTGGGCGGATCCCTTTTCAGGGGCATCAATAGAAACTCTAAGTCGGATGGATCTATGGGCGCATGTTCTAAGTCAAAACATATCCAATCGAAGTTGAGGTCTGATAGCGCGTCAACTACATCTGGGTGATTAATGGTTATCCATGTCCCAAGGGTAACCTTTCCATCCTTAAGAGCTTTTTTCAAAGTCATGGCAAGAACGATAACATTAGCCTCGTATATTAGGCTTAACCAGGATATCCGCCCCGTCGTTCAGGGGGAGAGACAAAGATAAAATTATTGTTTTTGAAGCGATTACTTCCTCTTTTTTGGACAGTTCTTACATTTCTCGGAAAATACTTCTTTGAATCTCTCTATGACTATCTCCAATTCATCATCGGTTAAACACTGTGGATTAACGTATACCTTGCCGTGGGCTGAATACGCGATAACAGGTGGATCTTTCTTTTTCAGCAACTCTAATAATTCATCGGCGTTGAGGACGCAGTTGCTTAGATCGAATTCGGCTTTCGGTATGATCAGCGGTCTAACCGGGTGACTGCTATCTGGAAGATATTTGCTGACCTTGACACACGGGATATTACTTAGCTCATTGACCACTTTGTCGACCATTTCATGTAGCTTTCTGAGCCTGGCTTCATGGTCCATCTTAATGTATCTTAGAAACGCCACCAGTAATCCGACAATATCCTCCTTACTTAATTTCATAGGTCTTCCTATGAAACAAGTGAGTTGCCCATCAACTACATCCAAGCTATGTGGGCCAAGCTTAAAGATGGCGTCTATCAAATCCTTTCTACCGAGGACTATTCCCGTATCGTTTGGACCGCCTATATCTTTTCCACCACTGAAGACGACGAGGTCAGCGCCCATCTTCACGAATTTCCGTAAATTATCAACGGGAGGAAGCTCTGCAGCCGCGTCCACGATCACCGGCACACCTTTTCTATGAGCTATTTCTATAACCTTATCTAGCGGGACTACACCCTCCTGGGGGTCAAAATACATGTATAAGATTGCTGCCGTTTTGTCGTTTATTGCGGACTCTATTTCCGAGGGAAGCGTGCGTTGCTCATTCCCAACATAAACGAGTTTCGCCCCGGGTATTTGAGCCACGTATATGTAGATGCTCTTGTGCTTTCGCTGAACAACTATCTCGTCTTTTAGACCGGTTGTGTTCGGGAGTTGATAAGCCTTCTTTAGATCTCCACCAGTCATACACGCCGCCACAGATAAGGTGACCCCCGCGGCTGCCCCTGAGGTCACTATAGCCGCCTCAGCTCCCGTTTCTTTGGCGATTATCTCTCCTACTTTTCGGTATAGTTCTTCCATTGATACGAATACTTTAGAAATCTCGGCCATGGCTTTTAGGACCTCTTCACTAGGTCTGGATCCTCCGATGAGGGTTACCGTCCCATAGGCGTTGATCAATCTTTTTAGACCTAACATCTCAAGTATTCCCATAAAATATCTCCGCCTCCTCGGTTTTTCTCCCCCTTGCTGATTCATATATCTTAATTTTCCATAAATTCACGAAAGTTTTTCGATAAAATTCATCATGAAGAAAAGATCGGCATTTAGAAGTACAATATCTTTAATTATATCCAAAAACACTCAACAAACATGGTTCAGATTGAGAAGAGGATAGCGGAGTTGGGATTGGAATTGCCGCCTGCTCCAAAACCGGTGGCGACCTATGTTCCATACGTTAAAGTCGGAAACCTTCTCTTCGTGTCAGGACAAGGCCCCCTAGTGGAGGGGAAGCCGTATATTACCGGGAAGTTAGGGAAGGAGGTGAGTGAGGAAGAAGGGTATAAGGCCGCTGAGAGAGCCGCGTTAAACTGCATAGCCATAATCAAAGATGCGATAGGTGACCTAGATAAGGTCGAGCGGATAGTGAAGGTTACGGGCTTCGTGGCCAGCGCCGAGAACTTCAATAGACAACCCTGGGTCGTAAATGGCGCCTCCGACCTCCTCGTTAAGATCTTCGGAGAAAAAGGAAAACACTCTAGGAGCGCTATAGGCGTCAATGAACTTCCGCTAAACATTCCTGTAGAAATCGAGATGATCGTTCAGATAAAAGAAGAATGAGAAAGATGACGATGATTGATTTTCAAAATCCTCTTTTTTACTTCAACTTAAATACCTCCTAGGGCAAATTATTACG